>JAEDNF010000016.1 GCA_016302655.1 Oscillospiraceae bacterium
TTCGGCACATCTCTGCCCGAGCTTATTACCTGTATTGCGGCTTCGCTCAAGAAAAAATCGGATATAGCTATAGGCAATATCATCGGAAGCAATATTTTCAACATACTGTTCGTTGTAGGACTTGCTTCTGTATTCTCGCCCAGCGTAATGCCTTACGGTCAGGCGTTTGTAATAGATACGATCGTAGCAATTGCGGCGGCTGTGATTCTCGGCCTTCTTGTGCTTCGTAAAAAGGAGCTTTCAAGAATCGGCGGTGTAATTATGCTTGTTTCTTATGCTGTATATTTTGCATATATTTTTGTAGGACCGTCCTTGTTTCCCGGAGTGGTACAATGATTTTTGAAAAGATACGAAGAGAAGATCACGATGAGTTTATCGCTATGGAGAATGAGTTTTATCATTCTTCTGCGGTGCTTCACAGCATACCCGAAGAGAATTTTGAAAGGACCTTCGGTCTGCTTATGGCTTCATCGCCGTTTGCCGACTGCATTGTTTTCAGGGACGGAGATACGATATGCGGATATGCATTGCTTGCGCTGACATATTCAAATGAAGCAGGCGGAACGGTAGTTTGGATAGAGGAGATATATGTAAAGCCGCAGTATCGCGGCAAAGGCATCGGCGGAGCCTTTTTTGAATATATTGACAACGAATATAAAGGCGTGGCACGCACAAGACTTGAGATATGCCCCGATAATATAAAAGCGGCGGAGCTTTATAAAAGAAACGGCTTTACAGAGCTTGGCTACTTGCAGATGTATAAGGATAATTAACTTAAAAAAGCGTGTAACTCGTGAGAAAATTGAAAAATCGTTGTCATTAATGTGTAAAATGGTTCGGATGATTTAGGATAATTAATCCTTGATTGGCAGACTGAAATTTGTTATAATATATGTGTGTAATGCGGTCGAAAACGGTTTAGCCGCTATATAAGGAGGTAAACAGTGAATAAAACAACAAAAAAATTATCAGCAGCAGCTCTTGCTGTAGTAATGGGCGTTACAGCTTTCACAGGCTGTTCTGATAGCTCAGGCGGAGCAACAGGCGGAAATACTTCAACAGAGAGCACTACCGCAACAGGCAGTCAGAAGGTAATGTCTTCAAACGAAGATGTAAAGAGTGCGGTAGACAACGTATCAGTTGCAGAGGACTACAAGAACATCAAGGTCGACACCAAGCTCAAGTTTATGGCATGGTATGACATACAGGAGGCGGCTCCGTCCGTCGAGCTGTTCAAGACAATGTACGGCACTCCCGAGAAAAAGCCCGAAGGCTACGAGAGTGTTGCCGATGAAAATGTATTTGTAAATATAAGAGTTACAAACTATGCCGACAGATATATCGATCTTGCTAAGTATGTTCAGGCTGACGAGTCACCCGATACATTCCCCTTTGAGACATCGAACTATCCTTACGGAATTTATCAGAACCTGTTCCAGCCTATCGACGGTGTTATCGATACTACTACAGAGGACTGGGCTGAATACAAGCCTATCATAGATATGTTCAACTGGGGCGGCAAGACATATACACCTATCGTTGATGTTAACCCTGCAACACTTCTTTGGTACCGTAAGTCTATTGTAGAAGAATCAGGCTTTGACGATCCTTGGGAGCTTTTCGAAAAGGGCGAATGGACATGGTCAAAGTTCCTTGAGATGGCAAGAAAGTTCACAGATCCCGACAATGCTAAGTATGCTGCAGACGGTTACGGACTTGACCACGCATTTATAGCTACAACAGGTAAGCCTCTTATCGGTCTTGTTGACGGTAAGCTTGTAAGCAACCTTAACGATGCAAATATCGAAAAGTGTATGGATATGCTCCGTTCATTTGACGATACACAGGAGCAGCTCCGTTACCCCAGAGAAATCGAAAACAACTGGGCTCCCAGCTATGTTGAGTGGGCAAACGGTAACACCCTCTTCTTAGAAGATGGTACATGGAGATACGAAGAGACGCTGAGACTCTTCAAGGTGAAGTTCCAGTGGGATGACGATGAGATAAACTTCGTTCCCTTCCCTCAGATGGATGAAGCGGATACATATTATCACGAGATGAAGCAGGACGCATTTATGCTTATCGCCGGCTCAAAGAATATTGAGGGCTACAAGGCATGGATCTATGCTAACCTGTTATCATCCAAGGATGAGGCTGTTAAGGCGGCAGGCAGACAGCAGTCTATCGATGAGTTTGACTGGACAGAAGAACTGCTTGACAGACTTGATGTACTTAAGGATCCTACCACTTTCACAGCAGTATTTGAATTCAAGAACGGTATAGGCCCTGACATTGCAGACACCAGCACAGGTGAAAACCCCGTAGGACATCTTACATCCGATGTTGTTATGGGCGGTGGATCATTCGCAACTGTTCGTGAAGAAAACAGAGGCGTAATTGAAGCAAGACTGAAAGAGCTTAACGCTACAACCGAGTAAGTTATACAAACACAGAAAGCCATCGGCACAGCCGATGGCTTTTTTCTGCCCGTATATCTTGATTATTGCGTCGGATTGTGCTATACTAAATAGGATTATAAACTACCGATTCCGTATCAGCGGAATATCAAGGATGTGTCATATTGAATAAGGATAAAGAAAAGTATAAACGAACTGCGCTGATAGTCGATGCACTTGTGCTTCTCACCTGGGAAACTTCGGCTTTTGGTATTATATGGCTGAATTATTATAACAGCGAAATTGCAAACAGCTTTTTCCGCAAGGGCAACTGGCTGTTATTCGGACTTTATTTAGCCATGCTCTATGTTTTTTCAAAAATATACAAGGGACTTAAAATCGGCTCGCATAAGACTGCGGATATAATAGTATCGCAGATACTGGCTACGCTGTGCACTAACTTCATAACGTACATTCAGATCTCTCTTATCGCACGCTCAATGCTTGACCCGTGGCCGCTTGCCATCGGCACATTGTATCAGGCTGTGGTGATAGCGTTGTGGTCAGTTATCAGCGGAAAAATATTCCGTGCTTTGTATCCTGCAAAGAACGTTGTAGTCATCTACGGTCTTGAACAGCCTGCACAGACGCTTGTAGAAAAGATGAGCAAGCGCAATGATAAATACAATATCACACGTATGATAAACGTATCGGAAGGGCTTGACGCTATTGTAGCGGAGATACCGAAATATGACGCTGTTGTCATATGCGATACGCCCAATGAAATAAGAAACGATATACTTAAGTTCTGTTTTAAAAGCTCTATACGCACTTATCTTGTTCCCAAGATAAGCGATATTATCGTAAGAGGCGGAGATAATATGGAGCTTTTTGATACTCCCCTTATTATCTCAAAAAACTACGGACTTGGTATAGAACAGAGGTTTTTCAAACGCTGTTTTGATATCCTGCTGTCATCTATAGGTATAATTATAGCTTCGCCTTTTATGCTTATAACGGCAATAGCGATAAAGCTGTGCGATCACGGTCCCGTGCTTTATAAGCAGGTGCGTCTGACAAGGGACGGAAAAGAGTTTAAACTGCTCAAATTCCGCAGTATGGTAGTAAACGCAGAGAGCGACGGCGTGGCAAGACTTGCAAGCGACGGCGATAAGCGAGTTACTCCTGTCGGACGGTTTATAAGAAAAGTCAGACTCGACGAACTGCCCCAGTTATTCAACATTTTCAAGGGCGATATGTCTGTTGTCGGCCCTCGCCCCGAAAGACCTGAGATAAGCCGTGAGTATGAAAAGGAAATGCCCGAGTTTGCTTTCCGCCTTAAAGTAAAGGCAGGACTTACAGGCAATGCACAGGTGGTCGGCAAGTACAATACCACCCCATACGACAAGCTGAAACTCGACTTGATGTATATTGAAAAATACAGTCTTGCAAAAGATATAATGCTTATCCTTAAGACCATAAAGATCATATTTATGCCCGAAGAAAGCACAGAGGGAATAAAAGAAGGATACATCACGCCTTTGCAAAAAGGCGAAGATAAGCAGGACGAGGAAGGACACGAGGATAATGGAAACATTCAGTAATCTTATCGATCTTGACGCATATTCTCCGGATGACTGGAATATGATAGTTGAGCTTGCTCAGCAGATACAGAAGAATCCGTCGCTGTACCGTTCAAGATGCAGCGGAAAGATAATGGGAACGCTGTTCTACGAGCCGTCTACCCGCACTCAGATGAGCTTCCAGACTGCTATGTTAAGGCTCGGCGGTACGATAATCGGCTTTGATAATCCGTCAACCTCATCGGTGTCAAAGGGAGAAAATCTTAAGGATACCACCAAGATAGTAAGCAATTATGCCGATATTCTTGTTATGAGAAATCCTTATGAGGGAAGCGCAAAGGCGGCAGCCCTTACAGCAGACTGTCCGGTTATCAACGCAGGCGACGGCGGTCATCTTCACCCGACTCAGACGCTGACAGACCTTCTGACGCTTAAAAACGAAAAGGGAAGACTGAGTGACCTTAAAATAGGTCTTTGCGGAGATCTGCGCTACGGCAGAACGGTTCATTCTCTGCTTAAGGCGCTGTCACGCTATGAGAATAATGAATTTGTACTTATCTCTACACCCGAGCTTGCTCTTCCGTCTTACATAAAGGATGTGCTGAGTGCAAGAGGCTGTCTGTTCAAAGAGGTTTATTCGCTGGAAGATGCTATAGGCTCGCTTGATGTGCTGTATATGACAAGAATACAGAAAGAGCGTTTTTCAAGTGCAGAAGAGTACGACAGGCAGAAGAGCGTTTTCCTGCTTGACTGTGATAAGATGAAAAAGGCTAAAGAGGATATGATTGTTATGCATCCTCTGCCAAGAGTCGATGAAATTGAAGTGGCAATAGACGACGATCCGAGAGCAAAGTATTTTGAACAGGCAAAGAACGGAATGTTTGTGCGTATGGCACTTATAATCTGCGTTCTTGAAGGCAGACTCGGAATGCCGAAACTGCTTTGCGGTACCGTAAAAAACGATGTGTCATGCACAAATAAAAAGTGCATAAGCAATATAGAGCATTATCTGCCCCACAGCTTCAGGGTGCGTGGCGATATCTGCGAGTGCGAATACTGTGACGAGCGCATTCTGCTCGACTGAAAAAGAGGAAATATATGATAGACTTTTCAAGCAAAAAGAGAATAGTAATTAAAGTTGGCACAAGTACGCTTGCGCATAAAACAGGAAACCTTAACATAAGAAGGGTATCAAAACTTATTGAAGTAATGTCGGATATCAAAAATTCCGGCAGGGATATAGTATTTGTTACATCCGGAGCGCAGGGCGTCGGTGCGGCAAAAGCCGGACTTCATACAAAGCCTAAGGATATGCCGAAAAAGCAGGCGTGCGCCGCTATAGGTCAATGCGAGCTGATGCATATCTACGACAGAGAATTTGCAAATTACAACCACACCGTTGCACAGGTACTGCTTACCCGTGATGTCATCAGCAACAAGATAAGAAAAGAAAATGTTATCAATACATTCAACACATTGCTCGATATGAATATCGTACCGATCATCAACGCAAACGATACGGTTTCTATTGAAGAGCTTGACTTTGACGAAAACGACACGCTTTCAGCCATTGTTGCAACGCTGTGCAATGCCGATCTGCTGGTAATACTGACCGATGTTGACGGACTTTATGACAAGAATCCGCATCTGCCCGACGCAAAGCTGATACCGGAAGTAAAGCAGATCACTTCCGATATGATAAATTCGGCTAAGGACAAGGGTAGTGAGTTTGCAAGCGGCGGTATGATAACAAAGCTTGAAGCGGCAACAATAGCAAAGGAGAACGGAATACCGACCGTTATCATAAACGGCGAGAGACCGGAAATTCTGTACGACCTGTTTGAGAACAAGGCAGTATGCACCGTATTTACCGCAGATGAAGATTGACCGAAAGGAAACATTATGAGCTACATAGATGAACTCGGAAAAAAAGCAAAGACTGCGTCAAAGCAGTCCGCCGTGCTTTCCGAAACGCAGAAGAATGACATTTTATCGGAAATAGCTTCAATGCTTGAAAACAGCAAGGAAGAGATAAAAGCGGCAAATGCCCTTGATATACAAGCGGCAAAATCAAACAATATGGCGGCGGCTATGGTAGACCGTCTAACTCTTACCGACGCACGCATAGACGGAATGGCAGAAGGCGTAAGACAGGTAGCGGCGCTTGCCGACCCTGTAGGAAGAATACTTGGTGGCGGTACGCTTGCAAACGGACTCACCGTTATCAAAAAGTCTGTGCCGCTGGGAGTAGCAGGCATAATATTTGAGTCAAGACCGAATGTTACGATAGACGCAGGCTGTCTTTGTCTTAAGGCAGGCAACACCGTTATACTCAGAGGCGGAAGCGACGCCATAAACTCAAACAAGTGCCTTGTAGGTATCATGAGAACTGCCGCCGAAAAACACGGCGTAAATCCCGATATCGTTCAGCTTGTTGAGGATACCTCAAGAGAGATAGCTTCCGAGCTTATGAAGGCAAATGACTATCTTGATGTGCTTATCCCAAGGGGCGGCGGCGGACTTATAAACGCAGTGATCAAGAACGCTACCGTGCCGGTTATTCAGACGGGAGAGGGCAACTGCCATGTATACGTAGACCGCTTTGCAGATATCGATATGGCGGTAAATATAGTTGACAACGCTAAGACACAGCGCCCGTCGGTATGCAATGCAATAGAAAATGTTCTTGTCCATAAGAACATAGCGGAAGGCTTCTTACAGAGACTCGCAGAAAAATGGAACGGAAAGGTTGCTTTTGTCGGCGATGAAGCAAGCGCCGCATACATCACGCTTGAAAAGATAGCTGACGATGAGGACTACCGCAAAGAGTTCCTCGACCTTAAGATAGCGGTAAAGATAGTTGACGATATAGACGAGGCTATAGCTCATATCAACCGCTTCGGCACAGGCCACAGCGAGTGCATAGTGACCGAGTATCTGAAAAACGCAGAAAAATTCCAGAGAGAAATAGACGCAGCAGCAGTATATGTCAACGCAAGCACAAGGTTTACCGACGGTTTTGAGTTCGGGCTGGGCGCAGAGATAGGTATTTCTACCCAGAAGCTCCATGTTAGAGGACCTATGGGACTTGAGGCACTGACGACTTTCAAGTATCTTATTAACGGAAACGGGCAGATAAGAGGATAGGAGGAAAACTTCCCTATGTCAAAGAATAACAGGAAAAACAAGAATCATAACGAACAAAAAGGCGAAGCTAAGGTAATAAACGGGCTTGTAGGTTCTATCGAAGAAGCTTTCTCAGAGGATATCAGCGATATTGAACAGGACGATGTGGTTGTTGCCGATGTACCTTCGGGATTAAACACAGGAAAAATCAAAAAGGTACTTTGCTTTATCGTCGGTCTTGTTGTAATTGTGTTTGCCGTAATCGGCGCTGTATGTACGGCTACGGCGGTAGGCTCTTTTATCGGTAATATAGCTGAGCGCACGGAGCTTAAGAACGAATTTGCGCTTTACCTTTATCCTGTGGTAGCGACCGATCCTCCGAGCTTTGAGGATGCAACAACGCTAACTAATTCCACCATAATCAAGGCGGCTGTTTCAAGAATACTGCTTACAGGCGATACTTCGAATTATCAGAATGATACCGGCGTTCTTTACATCCCCGAATACGATGTCGAAACAGCGGCAAAGAATATTTTCGGCAACAGCATAACGGTTACGCATCAGACGGTAGGCCATGTAGAAGACCTTGCAACTTATATTGCCGATAAAAAGGTTTATGCCGTAGCAAGCGCAAGCCGTATCCCGAATTACTATCCGCAGGTGTCGGCTATTGAGAATATCGGAGAGACATACACGCTGACGGTGGACTATTATCCCCCGACCGTATCTATACCCGGACTTGCAAACGAGACCGAATCAAGCAAATCCATGACTTATGTTATAGAAGTAAGCGGCGACAGAAAGACGATAAAATCCATAGCTCTCAACAATGTAACAAGAGAGGATACCTGATAAATAGTAACCGCTCCGGCTGAGCCAAAATGCAGATAAAAGAAAAAAGGTAATAATGAACAATTCGCATAGTGCTATTTTGTGATAAATAACGATTATTGAAAGCCCTCCTGCCATTTGCTTGACAAGAGGGCTTTTAAGTATTATAATCAGTTTAACGGTTTAAAGCGTAATGGCTTGAAAGTGACAACGCTTTAAACGGATATATTCAAAAAGGGGACTTAATATGACCTTAGCAATACTTATTATTTATGTTTTGTCGGTTGTCGCAATAGGTATCTATTGCCGCAAAAAGACATCTACGGTAAATGACTTTGTACTGGGAGGAAGAAGCGTCGGTCCGTGGTTTACGGCGTTTGCCTACGGTACATCTTATTTTTCGGCAGTTATCTTTGTAGGATATGCAGGTAAATTCGGCTGGAACTTCGGTCTTGCGTCTACCTGGATAGGTATAGGAAATGCGATACTGGGTTCGCTTCTCCCTTGGCTTATCTTAGGCAGAAGAACAAGAGTAATGTCAAAGCACCTTGAGTCAGCGACTATGCCCGAGTTCTTCGGAAAGCGCTTCACCAGCAAGGCACTCAAGATAATATCAGCCGTTATCGTGTTTATATTCCTGATACCCTATACAGCGAGCGTATACAACGGTTTGTCAAGACTGTTTGAAATGGCGTTCAATGTTGATTATTCCATCTGCGTAATCGGTATGGCGGTAATTACTGCGGTATATGTCATTATCGGCGGATATAAGGCGACTGCGCTCAACGACTTTATTCAGGGCATAATAATGCTTATCGGTATTGTTGCTGTTATTGCGGCTACTCTTGCCTCAAAGGGCGGTTTCGGCGAAGCGGTGGCACAGCTGTCACAGGTAAGTACAGAGGGAACAGCTTCTCCCAACCTTAACGGAGGATTTGTTTCATTCTTTGGCCCCGATCCGATAAATCTGTTCGGCGTTATAATACTTACTTCGCTCGGAACCTGGGGACTGCCTCAGATGGTACATAAGTTCTACACAATAAAGGACGAGCGTGCGATAAGAACAGGCACGATAGTATCAACGGTATTTGCGCTTGTAGTTGCAGGCGGAAGCTACTTCTTAGGCGGTTTCGGCAGAATATTCGAAACAGACGCAGAGGTTGCGGCTAACGGATTTGACAGCATTATCCCGAAGATGCTCGAATCGCTCCCTGAGATACTTATAGGTATAGTAGTTATACTTGTCCTCTCGGCGTCCATGTCTACGCTGTCTTCTCTGGTACTCACATCAAGCTCAACACTGACGCTTGACCTTATCAAGCCGCTTTGCAAAGGCAAGCTTGACGAAAAGAAGTCGCTCATTGTAATGCGTGTATTTATCGCTGTATTCCTTGCGGTATCTGTAGTAATCGCACTCAATAAGAATGCGCTTATCTCCGACCTTATGGGTTATTCGTGGGGTGCTCTTGCAGGTTCGTTCCTTGCGCCGTTCTTATACGGACTTTTCTGGAAGGGCGTTACCAAGATCAGCGTTTACTGCAGTTTTGCAGTAGGCGTTATAGGCACGGTTTTACATATGGTGTTAAAGCCTACAGGCACATTCCTCGGTTTCAATGTTGCTTCTCCCGTAAACTTCGGTATGTTCCTTATGATAGCAGGACTTATTATCGTACCTGTTGTCAGCCTGCTGACTCCTAAGATGAAAAAGGCAGAGCTTGACAGCATATTTGCCTGCTACAAGCAAAAGGCAGAAGTTGAAGTCACAGAGGCTATTGCAAATGCGGATGAGCTGAAATAATAAAGCAAAACAAATAATGAACGCCCGACTGAACGCAGAAATTCGGTCGGGCGTTGGTTATGACTCTGTTTTTCGGGAAAACTCACGCTTTTCTTGACATTCACGCTTTTAAGCGGTATACTATTAAAGTAACCGCTTATAGAATTTACAGTTAAGGCAGGAAATCATTTCATGATATATAAAAACCCCGTACTGAAAGGCTTTTATCCCGACCCCAGCGTTTGCACGGCAAACGGAAAATACTATATGGTGTGCAGTTCGTTTCAGTATTTTCCCGGCGTGCCGCTGTTCCAAAGCGACAACCTTGTAAACTGGAAGCAGATAGGTTATGTGCTTACACGGCACAATCAGGTGATGCTTGATAAGATACCGGCATCGGGAGGCGTATTTGCGCCGACTATCCGCTATAATGACGGAAGATTCTATATGGTGACTACCAACGATACCACGCACAGAAACTTCTATGTATACACCGACGACATCTACGGCGAATGGTCCGATCCTATTGAAGTTGACCAGGGCGGAATTGATCCTTCTCTTTATTTTGAGGACGGAAGGACATTCTTTATCAGCAACGGACAGGACGACTACGGCGAGGGCGGAGTAGTCCAGTGCGAGATAGATATAGCAACCGGCAAAAAGCTCTCACACAGCAAGTCAATATGGAAAGGTTCGGGCGGACGGTATCTTGAAAGTCCGCATATATACAAAATCGACGGCAGATATATTCTTATGGCGGCAGAGGGCGGTACCGAGTACGGTCATATGATAACCTATGCCGTATCCGATGATATATGGGGAGAATACAAAACCGCACCGAATAACCCGATACTGACAAACCGCAACAAAGCTCCGTATATTATACAGGGTATAGGTCACGGGGATCTTATCTTTGACAAACACGGCGACCTTCATATACTGAGTCTCGGCTTCAGACAGACGGGAATATGGATGCCGTATCATAATCTCGGCAGAGAAGTATTCCTCACCCCTGCACACTTTGATAAAAACGGTCTGCTCTATGCAGGAAATGACGGCACTACAGATGAAAGTTATGAGATAAACGGCGACTTTGAGCAGGAAAAACTTCCTGTATATACATTTAAGAACACCGATCCCAATATCGACTGGTGTTATCTCAGAAAGTATCATCCCGAAAACTATGAGCTGTCAAGTGAAAAGTATGTGCTGAAAGGCACAGATATTACGCTCGATGATGTTGATTCGCCCACATTCATAGCGCTTCGCCAGCGTGACTTTGTTATGGAGCTGTCGGCAGATGTATCTATAGAGTCCGGCGAGGGCGGAATAACAATGTATATGTGCGAAAACGAGCATTACGACATAGCGCTGAGAAAGACCGATGACAGCACAGAGGCTGTGCTCAAGCTGAATATCGGCGGAATAAAGCACGAGCAGAACAAGACGGCTATAAACGGCGATACGGCAACGCTTATTGTCCGTGCGGATAATTACAATTACAACTTCTTTGTAAGGTGCGGCGACAGAGAACAATATCTCGGAAGCGGTCAGACAAAGTATCTGACAAGCGAGGTATCGGGCGGCTTTACAGGAACAATGACAGGCTTGTACGCAGTCGGAGGAACAGCAGAATTTTCATCATTTGTCTGCGAATATTCCGACGGCGAATAATAGAGAAATACAAAAAAGAAGGGTTATATCACTATGTTTTTTCAGAAGGATATCGAAACAATGCCGAGAGCCGAGCTTGAAAAGCTTCAGCTCGAAAAATTAAAGAAGATAACAAAATATTGCTATGACAATGTGCCACTGTACAAAAAGAAGTTTGACGATGCAGGCTTTGACTGCACCAAGATAAAGGTGCTGTCGGATATTCAGTACATACCCTATACGACAAAGGCGGACTTCCGTGACAACTATCCTTTCGGAATGTTTGCCGTACCGATGAAGAAGGTAACAAGACTTCATGCTTCATCGGGCACTACAGGCAAGCCCACCGTAGTAGGCTACACAAAAAACGACCTTGAAATGTGGTCGGACTGTATGGCAAGACTTGTTACCGCCGCAGGTGCGTCTGATGAGGATATAGTACAGATATCATTCGGATACGGCCTTTTTACCGGCGCTCTCGGTCTGCATTACGGACTTGAAAAGATAGGTGCAACGGTTATCCCCTGCTCATCGGGCAATACCGAAAAGCAGGTAATGCTTATGAAGGATTTCGGCACTACTGCGCTTGTATCAACTCCTTCTTACGCTCTTAGGATAGGCGAAGTCGCAGAGGAGATGGGCATACACAGAGATGAGCTTAAGCTTAGACTCGGTCTTTTCGGCTCGGAAGGATGCACTCCCGAGATGAGAGCGCAGATAGAAGATTATCTTCACCTGCTTGCAACGGATAACTACGGTATGAGCGAGCTTATGGGTCCCGGTGTATCGGGCGAATGTTCGCTTCGCTGCGGTATGCATTTCAACGAGGATCACTTCCTGCCCGAGATAATAAATCCCGAAACAGGCGAAGTTCTTCCCGAAGGAGAAAAGGGCGAGCTGGTTATTACAACGCTGTCAAAAGAGGCGCTCCCCGTACTGCGCTATCGCACTAAGGATATCACCTCTATTACATACGAAAAGTGCGAATGCGGCAGAACCCATGCCCGTATGAACAAGCCTACCGGCAGAAGCGACGATATGCTGAAGATAAGAGGCGTAAATGTCTTCCCCTCGCAGATAGAAAGCGTTATTATGACTATTCCTCAGGTTGCTCCTCATTATCAGCTTGTTGTTACCCGTGAGGGAAGCAGCGACAGACTTGAAGTAAAATGCGAGCTTGTTGACGGTAGCGTTCTTGAGAGCCTTGAGTCGCTGACAAATCTTCAGAAGACTATCCACCACAACTTAAAGACCGTACTCGGTATTGATACAAAGGTTACTCTTGTTGAGCCCAAGACCATTGAGCGTTTTGCAGGTAAAGCAAAGAGAGTTATTGATCTGAGAAACAAGTAATATGAAACTGAAATAAAACGAGGCGGATATGCACGCACAGCTTGTGCGTATGCTGTATCCCGATGAAAGAGTGCTTTTCCCTGTCTACTGCGTGTTCAGGGAGAAGAGCTTTCTGCCTTCATTTTTAGAATACGGATATATTGCCGTGACCGATAAGGACAGACTATTGACGGTTCGTTACGATATTGTTGACGGAACACTCGGAGCGTGTCCGCTTTCGGCTATAAAGAAGTTACGGATAAAAAAACTGCTTATCGGTCAGTACAGATTTGACTTTATGCTGATGACAGATAAAAAGGATTATTCATTATCTGTACAGGCATCACCGACAGTAGCAGGCGGAAGCTTTCCCCACCGGTACGCAAATCTGAATATGCTTATATCATTACTTACGCCTTATATTACGGGAAAATAGAGAAGAGGAGCTTATATGTCGCTTGAAAAAGTAAAGGAATATTTCAAACAATACGATATGGACAGCAGAATTATAGAGTTGTCCGAGTCGATAGCAACGGTTGAGCTTGCGGCACAGGCACTCGGTACACAGCCTTGCAGAATTGCAAAAACGCTGTCTTTTAAAGTGGATGACAAGCCGATACTTATTGTAGCCGCAGGCGATGTCAAGATAGATAACCCTAAGTATAAGCAGACCTTTGGAACAAAGGCGAAAATGCTGACTTATGATGAAGTGTCCGACCTTATCGGTCACAATGTCGGCGGAGTTTGTCCCTTTGGTATTAATGAAGGAGTTACGGTTTATCTTGACGAGTCGCTAAGGCGTTTTGATACTGTTTTCCCAGCCTGCGGAAGCTCGGACAGCGCAATAGAGCTTACAATAGCCGAGCTTGAGAAATACTCGGGATATAAAGAATGGGTAGATGTCTGCAAGAGTATAGTATAATCGGAAAAAGCGGAATGTGACTTCTTATCACATTCCGCTTTCAGTTTTCATTTATGTTGCAT
>JAEDNF010000236.1 GCA_016302655.1 Oscillospiraceae bacterium
TGCGCTCAAGAAAAATGGAGAACATTATCGAAGAGGCAAGGACATTTGCAGAAAACGGTGTTAAGGAGCTTGTTATCGTTGCGCAGGATGTTACCGCATACGGTATCGACCTTTACAAGAAATATGCTCTGCCCGAACTGTTGAAAGAGCTCTGCAAAATAGAGGGAATAAAGTGGATAAGACTGCTGTACTGCTATCCCGAGAGAATAACAGACGAGCTTATTGAGACCATAAAGACAGAAGATAAGGTGCTGAATTATCTTGATATACCGATCCAGCATTGCAATAAAGAGATACTGCACAATATGAACCGCAGCGGAGATGAGGAGAGCCTCAGAGCGTTGTTCGCAAAGCTGAGAAAAGAGATACCCGGCGTAGTGCTGAGAACAACGCTTATCACCGGATTCCCCGGCGAGACCGAAGAGCAGTTCAGCGAGCTTGCAGAGTTTGTAAATGATATAAAGTTTGAGAGACTTGGATGTTTTGCATATTCAGCTGAGGAAGATACTCCTGCGGCTGAGATGCCCGACCAGGTCGACGAGGGCGAAAGACAGCGCAGAGCCGATATAATTATGGGCGAGCAGGAGATCCGCATGGAAGAATACTATGCCGGTATGGTGGGAGAAACGCATGAAGTTGTATGCGAAGGCTTTGATCGCTATTCCGATATGTATTTCGGCAGAAGTATGCACTTTGCTCCCGAAATTGACGGAATGATATATTTTACATCACAGAAAGAAAAGCGTCCCGTGATCGGCGATTTTATAAGCGTTAAGATAACGGATGTGCTTGAAAACAATCTGCTCGGCGAGCAGGTATAATTACCGAAAGGATAAGACGGCTATGAATCTTGCTAATAAGCTTACTATGCTGAGAGTGATACTGGTACCGTTTTTTGCATTCTTTATGCTTGCAAACGGTCTGATACCGTACAGTTATCTCTGGGCGGCAATAATCTTTACGGTGGCAAGCATAACAGATACCGCCGACGGAAAGATAGCAAGAAAATACAATATGGTGACCAATTTCGGCAAGTTCCTTGATCCTCTTGCCGACAAACTGCTTGTAGTAACGGCGCTTATCTGCTTTGTTGAGCTGGGCTGGGCAAGCGCATGGGTAACGGCAATTATTGTCGCCCGTGAATTTGTTGTATCGGGCATACGCCTTATTGCAGCCGGAAGCGAGAAAAAGACCGTCATAGCGGCAAGTATATGGGGCAAGCTTAAAACAGCGTCAACTATGGTAGCTATCTGCGTTATCATTATTATGCATATAATCGAGGGCTTCGGCGGTATTTCAGCCGATACTTTCCCGATACAGCTTATCAGCGACATACTTATGTACATATCCTGCATACTTACGGCAATTTCGGGCGTCAAGTATATCTGGGATTACAGAGAGATATTTGCAAGCGAGCATAAAAACTAACACCGGAGGATATAATGGGGCGAGAAAAACTCGGCAGCAGATTAGGATTTTTACTTATCAGCGCAGGCTGTGCAATAGGAATAGGAAATGTATGGAAGTTTCCTTATGTGGTAGGTCAGAACGGTGGCGGACTGTTCGTTCTGATCTATCTGTTTTTTCTGATTATATTCGGCGTACCTGTGCTTACTATGGAGTTTTCGCTCGGCAGAGCCGCACAGAGAAGCCCTGCAAAGATGTACGAACAGCTTGAGCCGAAGGGCACAAAGTGGCACATACACGGCAAGCTGACAGTTGCAGGCTGTTATCTTCTTATGATGTTCTACACTACTGTTGCAGGCTGGATGCTGAGATTCTTTGTATCTACCGCTTCGGGAGAGCTAAACGGAATGGACGCTGCGGCAATATCCGACCATTTTTTCAGTGATGTTCAGGGCGATCCCGTTATGATGATAATATATATGGGCATAGTTGTTATCGTCGGCGTTATCGTGTGCCTTATCGGTGTAAAGAACGGCCTTGAGCGAGTGACAAAGTTTATGATGATAGCTTTGCTTGCGATAATGGTGGTGCTTGCAATAAACAGCTTCACGATGCCGGGCGGCGGCGAAGGGCTTGCATTTTATCTTATGCCCGACTTCAAGGCTGTAGAGCAGGTCGGAATAACCAACATCCTTGTCAGCGCTATGAATCAGGCGTTCTTCACACTCAGCATAGGCATGGGCAGTATGGCAATATTCGGCAGTTATATCGGCAAGGAGCGCTCGCTGCTCGGCGAATCGGTGAATGTCGCTTTGCTTGACACTTTTGTGGCGGTAGCGTCGGGACTTATCATTTTCCCTGCCTGCTCTGCATACGGAGTGGATGTAAACAGCGGCCCCGGGCTTATATTCATAACGCTCCCCAATATTTTCAACAACATTCCTTTAGGACGGCTGTGGGGAAGCCTGTTCTTTGTATTTATGTCATTTGCGGCGCTGTCAACGGTGCTTGCGGTATTTGAATGTATTGTAGCAAATACTGCCGACCTTTTCGGCTGGGGCAGGAAAAAGGCTTGCATAATAAACGGTATATTGCTTTTCGTTTTATCTGTTCCCTGCTGTCTGGGCTTCAATGTACTTGCCGGATTTCAGCCGCTCGGAATCGGAAGCAGTATTCTTGACCTTGAAGACCTTATCGTAAGCAATTTCATACTGCCGATAGGTGCGCTTATATTCATTCTGTTCTGCGTGACTAAAAAGGGCTGGGGCTGGGATAATTTCGTAAATGAAGCCAACAGCGGAAAAGGTCTGAAGATAAAGCGCTTTATGAAAGGCTATATGACCTTTGTCCTGCCGGCTATGGTTATCTTTGTATTCGTTATGGGCATTATAGGTCTATTCTAACCAGCCCAGCGTGCCGCTGCCGCCGAGTCGGCGATGACAATTCCGCCTTTAAATAAGCTATAGCGTGGCGGCAGATAGTATAACGGCGGATTTTAACGATTGTTCTTGGAGAGTATTTCGCTAACATTTTTTAAAAGCAAACAATAATCGCAAAAAGTCACGCTCGGCTCAGCTGTTTGTAAACGCACTCACACAGCTAAACCGAGCGTTATTTTTATGGAAGAAATATCCTATACCG
>JAEDNF010000237.1 GCA_016302655.1 Oscillospiraceae bacterium
TATATTTCAATAATTTTAACAGGATTTAAATAAACTTTTCAAAAAAAGAAAAAATCCTGTCGTAACGGTCATAATAATGCTGTCGGTTTTTTACGGAGGGCTTATGAAGCGTGTTCATCCTGTTACGGTGCTGTTTTCGCTGACTAAATATTTCTGGGTGCTTGCAGCGCCGATAATTAGAGCCATACTTGCGGCAGGCTTTGATGTAAGCGGAGCGTTCAAAGGGAGCGTTATCGATATAACGGTAATGCTGTTCCTTGTATCACGGGCGGTAATAAAATATCTGTTCACATATATCTCGGCTGATGAAAAAGGGATAACCGTAAGAAGCGGTGCTGTGATGAAAAAGACAATTTGTATGCCGTATGTGAACATGACCTGCCTTAAGCTCGACCGTGATCCTTTTATATCCTTATTTCACGCATCAAAGCTGAGCGTTTACTGCAACGCTTCAAAAAATGCGGTCATTAAGGCGTACTGCACCTTAGCTACGGCAAATCGTATAGAAGCTGACAATACCGCCGCGTTTAACGAAGACTCAGCCGCAGATAACACTCTTTACCGTTCGTTTTTAGCGGCGCTGTTTCATATAGGGAGCAGAAGCGGAATACTGCTGATGTCTGCCGTGTTTTCCTTTACGGGAATAATAACCGGCAAAACGGCAATGGCAATAGCAGAAGAGATACCGTCCTACGCCGAGAGCTTTGCGGCGGATATCCCTACGCTGTTTACCGCTCTCGGCGCTGTACTGCTGATAATAAAAGTCATCTCTGCAGTTGCCGGTACTGTGCTGTTATGCGGCAGATATTATCCCGACAAAGCCGTTGTTCATAAAAAGCCGTTTCGGCGAATGACTTTTATCAATCTCAGCGGCATTATTGCTGTTAAAAGCGTTTTTATCCCGCTTAGAACTACCCTGCTTGGCATTTCGGGCGGACTTGCAAAAAGCGGTTTTTCTGCCGATACCGTGCTGACAGCCGCAAGGCAAGTGAGGATAAAAAAGGCGAGGTGTGAAACATCTGCTTCTCCCTCGGTCATTATGCCTTTTTTGCTGTTTCGCAGTGTGCTGTTTGTTATCATCTGCTTTTTGTCGGGGATAATATACGGCGCAGGCGTACTGCCTTACGCAAAGGCTATAGCTTTTCTACTGCCCGTACCCTTTCTGCTGAGAATTATATACGGAGCTGTCGAAGGCGCAATAAGCCGAATCACAGCAGACGACAGGCTTATAACAGCAGAATATATGAAAGCGTCGCTTATGACCGCCTGTACCGTGTCAAAAAGCGAAACCGGTAAAATAACGCTTTCACAGACTCCTTTTGCCGTACTCAGAAATACCGCCGATGTAAGAATATTCACTGCAGGACTTGTCGGAAAGGTCGTTGTCCGAAACATCAAAAAAGACGATGCAATGCGTATTTTCGGGCAGGGAGAAGCCAATATATAGAATTTGTCGAATTTTCCTTGACAAAGCCGATAGTATGTGATACAATAGCGTTTAGAAAAATCCCTTATCAAGAGTGGTTTACATTTTCTGCTTTGCAGATCGGGAGTCAGGCTCCGTAAACCCAGCAACCGTTTCTTTACGAAAAAAGGTGCTAATTCCTACGGCACGAGGTAAGTCGTGACCGAAAGATGAGGAGCAAGCGGCAAGCAGGCTCCGAAAGGGGCTTTTTTTAATGCAGTTTTACACTTCGGTGTATGGAATGCGGCAGCTGCCGCCATAACGAAAGGAACACAAATGGCAAGATACTTATTCACTTCCGAAAGTGTAACGGAAGGACATCCCGACAAGATATGCGACAGAATATCCGACGGTGTGCTTGATGCAATACTTGAACAGGACAAGACGGCAAGAGTTGCCTGCGAGACCTGTGCCACGACCGGTATGGTGCTGATCATGGGCGAGATAACAACAACCGCTTCGGTAGACATACCTGCTATTGCAAGAGATGTTATAAAAGAGACAGGCTACGATAACAGCGAGTACGGCTTTGACTACAAGACCTGTGCCATACTGACAAGTATAGACAAGCAGAGCCCCGATATTGCTATGGGCGTTGACAATGCTCTTGAGGGCAGAGAAAACAACGAATATGACACGGGCGCAGGAGATCAGGGTATGATGTTCGGATATGCCTGCGATGAAACAGAGGAGCTTATGCCTCTTACTGCGTCGCTCGCACACGCTCTTGCAAAGAAGCTGACAGCGGTGAGAAAAAGCGGCGAAGTGCCTTATCTTCTCCCCGACGGAAAGACGCAGATAACGGTAGAGTACGACGACGGCACTCCCGTAAGAATAGACACGGTAGTAGTATCATCTCAGCACAAGGCAGATGTATCACAGGCACAGCTTCACAAGGATATAACCGAAAAGGTGATACTGCCCACTATCCCCGCTTCTCTGCTTGACGATGACACAAAGATACTTATTAATCCTACCGGACGCTTTGTTGTAGGCGGCCCTCAGGGCGACAGCGGTCTTACCGGCAGAAAGATAATAGTAGATACTTACGGCGGTGCAGGCAGACACGGCGGCGGCGCATTCTCGGGCAAGGATCCCACCAAGGTTGACCGTTCTGCGGCGTATGCGGCAAGATATGTTGCAAAGAACATAGTAGCGGCTCATCTTGCAAAGCGCTGTGAAGTACAGCTTGCTTACGCTATCGGCGTTGCAAATCCCGTTTCGGTATATGTTGATACCTTCGGCACAGGCACAAAGCCCGACAGCGAGATAGCAAACGCAGTTAAGCGTGTATTCGACCTTCGCCCCTCTGCTATAATCGACTCGCTGAAGCTCAGGGAGACAAAGTACAGACCTCTTGCGGCATACGGTCATATGGGACGCACCGACCTCGATGTTGCATGGGAGAAGACGGATAAGACGGAAGAGCTGATTAAGGCGATAGGCTGATAGCTTATGACGGCAAAGTTCTAAGACAAAACGATTTTTCACGGCAGGGACATTGTTCCCTGCCGTCAGTTTGTCGATAAACCTTTTTTAATTATCAAAAGGGGTTTGGGGCGAAGCCCCAAGCAAGGTCGC
>JAEDNF010000238.1 GCA_016302655.1 Oscillospiraceae bacterium
TTATATAATACCATTTTTCACTGCGCTTGGCAACCCTTTTAAGCGTTGATATAGCTTTCCAGTTTTGCTTTAAGCGTCAGCATGGCTTTTGAATGTATCTGACATACCCTCGACTGCGTTATAGCCATTACCTTTGCAATCTCGGAATATTTCAGCTTCTCGTAGTAGTACATCGTTACTACCTGTTTTTCCTTCTCGGGAAGAGCCGCTACTGCGTCTGCTATTACCTGCTTTTTTTCTTTTTCATACAGCCTTGCGTCTGCGGTTTCGCTTCTGCCGGACATATTTTCGTCAAGGTTATCTTCATACAGAAGCTCTTCAAACGATAAGGTGATCATACCTGCGGTATTTGCCATCAGCTTTGACAGCTGTTCGGTAGTCATATTCATGCTCTTTGCAAGCTCTTCATCGGTAGGTGTGCGGCAAAGCTCTGAGTTAAGCCTCGCAAAGTTATCGTCAAGCTGTCTTGACAGCTTGCGGAGCATTCGGGGCACTCTGTCCAGCCGCCTCATATAGTCAATGACTGCGCCTTTTATCTTGATTCCTGCGTAGGTCTCGAATTTTACATTCTTATCGGGGTCGAATCCGTCTATTGCCGACATCAGCGCTATTACGCCCTCGTTTATTATGTCGTCGCTCTCCGCATAACCCGAATATATGTTACGCATCGATACGGCAATAACTTTGACAAGGTCCATATATATCAGAACTATCTCGTTTCTGACATTTATATCTCCGGTTAGCTTATATTTTTCCATAAGCTCCGGCACCCGTTCTTTGTTTTGCGCCGACACCGTCATAGAACACTCCTTTCCCGTTATTTTACTGAGGCTACATCGCTATATTTCCGATAGCCTGTATCTGAGCCGTATTGTCTATCTCGCTGTAGGATAATACGGTTATATTAGGTATGAACTGGTCTATCAGCTTCTTGAAATATATACGCACTATAGGCGAGGTGAGTATGATGATATTCGGTATTACATCCTTCACCTTGTCTATCTCTTCGCTTGTAATGTTCACTATCCTCTGTATCAGATCGGGATCCATAGCAAGATAGCTTCCTGCGTCGGACTTCTTCACGCTTGCTACTATCGTATCTTCTACCTTTGGATCGACGGTTATTACTCTGAGCGAATTTGCCTCTGCAAATCTCCTTGTTATCGTGCGTTTGAGCGCCTGCCTTACATATTCGGTAACAATGTCGATATCCTTAAGTGCTCCTGCGTGGTCGCCCAGCGTTTCAAGTATAGTTTCCATATCACGGATAGGAACGCTCTCACGAAGCAGCAGGCACAGCACCTTTTCGAGATAACCGAGAGATATCGTACCCGGTATAAGGTCGTCGATAAGGGTAGGATTTGTCGCCTTGATATTGTCCACCATCGTCTTGACATCCTGACGGGACAGCAGTTCGCTGCAGTGCTGTTTTATAACCTCCGACAGATGCGTTATCATTACCGAAACAGGATCGATAAGCGTATATCCCGCAACATCCGCCATTACCTTCTTGTCTGCGCTTATCCACTTTGCAGGAATGCCGAATGCAGGTTCTACCGTATCTATTCCGTCTACGGGGCTTACAACATCGCCGTTATCGAGCGCTAAGTAGTGGTCGGATAATATCTCTCCTCTTGCTACCTCTTCGCCCTTTATCTTGATAACATACTGGTTGGGATTTATTTCGGGATTGTCCGTCATTCGCACAGACGGAATTACCATACCCATATCCATCGCAAACTGTTTTCTGAACATTACCACTCGGTCTATAAAATGACCGCCGCTTTTTTCATCGACAAGATGAAGCAGGCTGTAGCCGAATTCCATCTCGATCTGCTCGACATTAAGCAGTTTGAATACATTGTCGATATCCCGGTAATAGTCGTTGTCCGTTGCCGGCTGTTCCTGTATCTTGGCGAGGCTTTCTCTTTCTTTCTGCGCCGCAAGCGCCGCCTCTTTCTTTGCTTTGGACTTTGACAGACGCCAGCCGAAGATAAACAGCGCCGCACCGACTCCGAGCAGTATCAGCTTCGGGAAGCCTGGGATAACCATAAGCGCCGCAATAACTATGCCGGCTATCATCATAACATTGGGCTGAGCCGTGAACTGACGGGAGATATCGGCGTTGAAGCTGTCGGTACTTGCCGCACGGGTAACTACCATACCTGTTGCAACGGATATCATAAGCGCAGGTATCTGCGAGCAAAGACCGTCACCGACCGTTGCCAGAGAGTAGGTAGACATAACGGTTCCTATATCCTGACCGCCCATCATACCCAGCACAGCGCCGCCGATAAGGTTTATAAGAGCTGTAATTATTGATATTATTGCGTCGCCCTTTACAAACTTTGTAGCACCGTCCATAGCTCCGAAGAAGTCACTTTCACGCTGTACTTTTGCACGGCGCAGCTTTGCTTCTTCATCGGTAATTGCGCCCGTGTTCAGATCGGCGTCAATAGCCATCTGCTTACCGGGCATAGCGTCAAGGGTGAATCTTGCGGCAACTTCCGATACTCGCTCCGAACCCTTGGTGATTACAAGGAAGTTTACTATTACTATGATTATGAATATTATGAATCCGACTATGGCGTCGCCGCCCATTACGAATTCACCGAAGGTCTTTACGACCTCTCCTGCGTATCCGCTTGAGAGTATTCCTCTTGTGGTGGATACATTCAGCGACAGTCGGAAAACCGTCGTTAAAAGCAGTATCGTCGGGAATATCGAAAACTCAAGCGCTTCTTTTATGTACATCGTCATAAGAAGTATGACGAGGGAAAGTCCTATATTTATTATCAGCAGAAAGTCCAGTATCTGAGTGGGCAGGGGTATGATAATAGCAAGTACGATGAATATAACGAATACGGCAAATACATTCGTCATCATCTTTTTTAACATACGCCTGCCTCCTTTCTTGCTTGTTCTCTATCTGTCTTTATTTCTTGTTTTTATCTCTTGGCGGTAAAGTCTTGTGCTGTGCCTCATATACCATAGCCAGCACCTCTGCTACTGCCGTGTAAAATTCTC
>JAEDNF010000239.1 GCA_016302655.1 Oscillospiraceae bacterium
AAAAGGCACTTCGGAGTTATCTTTCTTCCGCCGGCTGTCATATTGCGGTAGATAAGCGGTATGCTTCCTAAGATAAGTCCCATAAAGAACATATCGGTAGCTATGGGGAAATTGTCAAACAGCCAGGTTATGACAAAGGAAAAACCGAGTATGCCTACTACTGCGCCTATACCGAAAAACAATATGAATCTGAAGTTTTTCTTTAATGATGAAATTTTCATCGTGAGAACATCCACTACCTTGTCGTATACACCGAAAACGACCATCATAGTGCCGCCGCTGACGCCGGGGATCACATTTGCAACGCCGAATACTATTCCGTAAAGAATGTTGAGAATATCATTTACCATAATTGCTCCTTATTTAGAAAGACGCTTTTTAATTTCTATGCCTACTGCCGGGATAAATCCTGCCGCTATCGCCGCAATAACCGCAAGAGGATGCGGTACAGCAAAGCCGAACAATCCGCTGACAAAAGGTATATATGTAAGAATTACTGCCGAAGCTACAATGACAACAGCTGACATTGTGAGCGGCTTTGGCACAGAGCCGTCTGCAATTGCCGAGAACACGCCGTTCTTTTTATCCGCTGTGCATAATGCGGTAGTTGCCAGCATAACGGCAATAAGAACGAACAGTGCCGCACTCGCTTCTCCCGGCTTGCACAGACTGCCTGCCGCCGCCGTGAACAGTACACCTATAATTCCGCCGACAGCGCCGTATATCAGATTTTTAAGGAAGAATCTCTTATCCACTTTTCCTCTCGATATAAAGCCCGAAGCGTTCATATCGCTCTTTATATCTGTGGTGACATTTCTGAAGCCGGTACATAATACAGGGACTATAACCGCTGTAATAAGCGCCGCCGCAAGAGGATTCACCGTAGCTGTTCCAATTATTATGCCCGATAAAATTATCACAGACAGCATTACAAGTGCCGACAGCATCAAGAATACACATCGCTTTATATTGCGGTGAAGCTGTCTTGCCTCTTTTATCATCTCAACTACCGAAGAGAAATTGTCATCACGGACAATAAGGCCGCTTGCTTCATATACACAGCCTGTGGTATTTTCAAGTGAAGTAATGCCGAGATCTGCGTGGCTGACAGGTTCATAGTCGCTGTCGGAATTTCCTACAACGGCTACCGTCTGCCCTGCTCTGCGAAGCTCGTCGATTATTTCAACACGCTGTGAAGCGCTGACATGGCAGAATATCTCCGCCTCCGTATAATCTATCTTTTCTCCTGTGACAAGCGCCTGTGCCATAGCGTCGCCCGATATCATACCGGCGTCGCTGAGGCCTATCTTTTTTCCCATAGAGCTTGCTGTCTCGGGGCTGTCAGACGAAGTCAGCACGAGCTTTACTCCTGCTCTGCGGCAGCCCTGCATGGCAAGGGGTATCATATCCCTTGTGGCGCTCATAAACGATACAAGTCCCATATAGGTATATTTTACCGAATAAAGACTTTTAGGGAGTTCCTCTCCCTTTTCAATAATATAATATGCACAAGCCCAGACTTCAAGACCTCTTCCTGCGATAGTTGCCGCACGCTTGTTTATATCAAACAGCGTATCGGTATCCATATCGCAAAGTCCCGTTATCTTTTCAACCGAGCCTTTTACGCACATAAGGCATTGTCCGTTTATCCTGTAGATATTGCCGCCTATCCTGTCCGTATCGTTATACGGGAACTGAGCGCATATCTCGTTTTTCTTCAGTCCGCTGACATCGGTACCGCCCAGTGCGGCACTGAGAAGGAACGCCTGCTCCGCAAGTGACGGATCGTCCTTGTCACAGGCAAGCACCGTAACGGTAGTCATAAGGTCGGTGTTCTTGCTGTACACGCCTGCGACCTCAAGCATATTGGGAGCTACGACCGCAGATTTATCAATAACAAGCGTTGTCAGTCCGTTCAGCTTTTCGGGTACGGTAAGATTTTTTATTATTGCTCCCTTACGCTCGATACGGCGGACAAAATTAATGTTGTACATTCTGATAAACAGCTCTGCAAACGGCATAAGCATACAAATAAGCCAGCCTGCCGCACTAAAAGCAATATACGGTATATTACCGCCGTTTCTACCCAAAAGAAGCTGTAAAAGCACGCCTGCGGCGCATAATACAAGTGCGGCTGATGAAAGCGGAAGTCTCAGCTTTGCACAGGCTCTTTCATAGCGTGAGAAGTTCGGATCGGGCAGTTTTCTGTCCTTTTCTCCCTGCCTTGCTCTGTAAGTATCTTCGCCGGTTGCGATAACTCTTGCGACAGCCGAGCCGGTAAGTACCCTTGTACCTGCATAAAGACAGCTCTTTTTCAGTTCTTTAGCCTTAGTGTCGGCACCGTCATGCTTTTCTACGGGGGTACTGTCGCCCGTGAATCTGCTCTCGTCTGTTGTAAGTGCGCTGTATTCAAGAATATGAGCGTCTGCCGGTATTATCTCGCCGCCCTGAACGATTATTATATCATCCGGCACAAGCGCCGACGCAGGCAAAAGTGAAAGGGCGCCGTCCCGTATAACTCTGTATTTCAGCTGTGCGGCAAGAGTCCTTGTCATGATGCGCTCGTTGCATTTTCGGCAGATTATTGCGAGCGCTGTTACAAGCGCCGCCGCCATAGCTATGCATAGTATGCCCGTTACCATATCGGACAGAAAAGCTATCTGTATTATTCCTGCCGCTAAAAGCAGTAATGCTGTCGGATGGAGCAGATAATGATATACCTTGAAGCTCTTGTCTTCGGTCTCGCTGAATATATTGCTTCCGTACATCTCGAGATTTTTTGCCGCTTTATCGCCGCTCAGTCCCGTATAATCTCCCTTGAAATTTAAAAACTGTGCCATTTCCCTCTGTTCACCTATCGGCCAAAGCCGTTTTCCCATATCGTGTTAAATCACACGGATAAAACTTCCTATTGTATATTATCGCACAAAAGCGGTGAAAAATCAAGAGAAAAGCTGTAATACAAAGTTGAGTTGCGACATTTTTCGCCTTATAAACGAAATAAGACCTTGAACGCTGTG
>JAEDNF010000240.1 GCA_016302655.1 Oscillospiraceae bacterium
GATAGATGAGCGTACCGAACTCAGCACATCTTCTATTTCGTGCGTCTGGCTGGAAGTCTGCTCTGCAAGCTGTCTTACTTCCTGCGCTATTACATTGAAGCCTGCTCCTGCTTCGCCGACATGCTTTGCTTCTATTGAAGCGTTGAAGCCGAGCAGAGTCATCTGGGTTGCTACATTCTGTATGTATTTGAGGATAGAGTCCGTCTGTGTAACAGTCTTTGCCGCTTCAAGCGCCTTTTCACGCAGACGGTCAAATTCTTCGGAAAGCTCCTTGATAGCGGTGTTTACCTTTTCTATCTTATTGTTGATTACAGCGTAATCATTATGCACTTCCACAAACATAGCCTCGCTGTCCGTGTGCTCCTGCGTAATACGGTACTTCTCATATCCTACCTGGGAGAGAGCCTGAGCCATCTTGAACAACAGCTCTGCGGCATTGTTCACTTTTTCTTCGGATACTATCGGTACTTTCTTTACCGCCTCGACATATTCATCGGGGTCTACTCCTATCTCGGCGGCTATACTGCGGAACTTGTCAAGGTCGGGTTCGTCGGTAAGAACCTGTCCGCCGATAAGCGAGCCTATCTGTTCTCCGTTCACGATGATCGGGGAAGCAAAGTCAACAAGTCCGCCGTGACAATAGTATACTGCCGGACGGCCCGTCTTTTTCGCCTGTTCTCCGCCTTTTAAATCGCAGAGGTTGCATCTCTCACAGCCTACGCTTGATTTTCTTGTATAGTTCATACAAAAATCGGTAGGGTTGGACAGCTGAGTCACAGGACCGTTCTGATCGGTAGCGAGGGCTGCCATGCCGGTTGCTTTGGCGAAAGCGTCCTGAAGCGACTGAAGCTGAACTCTGTCAATTACATCAAGCAGATTGATTTCTTTTTTTACCATATTTATAACGACCTTTCTGTATTTTATCCCAAGTACATCTCCGGGTTACTGTCAGTTATGATTATACTCTATTATGTATAAAAAATCAACACTCTCGGATAATGATTTTGTAAAAATGTACAAGTAAAATTGAAATATTTAGTTATTTTTTCCGATTTTTATTTTTAAGCGGCAATGAAGGACAAATTTTGCTTGATTTTATAGGGAAAATATGATATATTTTTTAGAGCAGAACTATTAATACTACAACGCCGCCAAGAGCGGCTGAAAGGCGGATAATATGAATATACTCTATGCGGCAAGTGAAGCGCAGCCGGTAGCCGCTTCTGGCGGACTGGCAGATGTTGCAGGCTCACTTCCGAAGGCGCTTGTTGAAGAAGGACACGATGCTCGTGTTGTTTTGCCCTTATATGTAAATACGATAAAACCGCAGTGGCGTGAAAAGATGACCTATGTCACCAATTTTACCGTTCCTGTCGGCTGGAGACACCAGTACTGCGGACTGTTTACCGCTCAGATAAACAATGTAACATATTACCTGCTTGACAATGAGTATTATTTCAAGCGTGATTTCGGTCTGTACGGATATTATGACGATGCAGAGCGCTATGCGTTCTTCTCCCGTGCAGTGCTTGAAATGCTGAAGGTAATAGATTTCAAACCGCAGATAATCAATTCTAACGACTGGCAGTGCGCTCTTATCCCCGTATACTACAGTATGTTCTACAGAAACGATCCTAAGCTGTGGGGTATAAAGAATGTATTCACCATCCACAATATACAGTATCAGGGCAGATACGGAATGGAACTGCTCGAGGATGTACTCGGAATACCGAAGCACTTTGCATCGCTTATGGAATATGACAGAGATGTAAACTTCATGAAGGCGGCTATCGAGGTATCCGATAAGGTTACTACCGTTTCTCCGACATACGCAAGAGAGATACTGAACCCCTGGTTCTCTCACGGCCTTGACAGAGCGCTTAAAGACAAGCAGTACAAGACCTGCGGATTCTTGAACGGTATAGATACGGATATGTATAATCCGGCTACAGATCCTGTTATCCCCGAAAAGTTCACCCCCTCCAAGAAGGCAGGAAAGAAAGTTTGCTCGCAGAAGCTGCTTGAGCAGGTAGGACTTCCTCAGGGCGACGAGCCGATACTCGGTATGGTATCGAGACTGGTTGAACATAAGGGCTTTGACCTTGTAAAATGTGTGTTTGATGATATAATAAAGCTCGGCTATAAGGTAGTAGTTCTCGGCTCGGGAGACGCTCAGTACGAACAGTTCTTCCACGAGATGCGCTGGAGATATCCCGACAGAGTGGCATTCACCTGTGGATATATTCCCGATCTTGCAAAGAAGATTTATGCCGGCGCAAATATGTTCCTTATGCCCAGCAAGAGCGAGCCGTGCGGACTCGCACAGATGATCTCGCTTCGTTACGGCACTATTCCGATAGTACGCAAGACGGGCGGACTTGCCGACAGCATTGTAGACTACGGCGATGAAAACGGTACCGGCTTCACCTTCCAGTCGTACAACGCACACGATATGCTGTACGCTGTAAAGAGAGCAAAGGACTGCTACTGGAACAAGACAGAATGGAACAAGCTTGTAACCCGTGCCATGAAGGCTGATTTCAGCTGGAAGCAGTCGGCTAAGCTCTATATAGGTCTTTATAAAGAGCTTGCGGGCGAGCAGTAAAAACAATTGCATAATTATGTTCGGGCAGACGGTGTGTCTGCCCGACATCCGTATAAGAAAGATAGTTAATATTATTTAAAAAGGAAAGAGGACAAAATGTTAATAGCAATTATAGCTCTTGTTCTGGGAGCGGCTTTATATGTTATGAATATGCTGGGAGTTAACATCAATGCAAATGTTATCTTCTCGGTAGGAGTGCTTGTTGTCGGTTTTGTGATGCTTATTAAAGGTGCAGACCTTTTTGTCGAGGGTGCGTCAAAGATAGCGGCAAAGTTCAAGATACCGCTTATAGTAATAGGTCTTACCATTGTTGCAATGGGAACATCTGCGCCCGAGGCGGCTATCAGTATAAGTGCGTCTTTCCAGGACGCCGCCGCAATATCTATAGGAAATGC
>JAEDNF010000241.1 GCA_016302655.1 Oscillospiraceae bacterium
ACATTATTCAAGGAAGAATCCGTTTTTATTATTCGTTGTCCTGGAGAGCTTCGTAAGCCTCTTCGCCTGTACGAACCTTGATTACATTCTCAACATCGTATACGAAGATCTTGCCGTCGCCTATCTTACCGGTGTAAAGCGCATTCTTAGCGGCTTCTACAACCTTATCAACAGGAACCTTGCAAACTACTATTTCAACCTTCATCTTAGGCAGCAGTCTTGCTTCTACGGGAACGCCACGGTAGAACTCGGTCGAACCCTTCTGCATTCCGCAGCCCATTACATGAGATACCGTCATACCGGTGATGCCGATAGATGAAAGTGCGTGCTTGAGAACCTCGAACTTCTCCTGATTTGTGATAATGTCTACCTTTGTCATCTTTACATCGGAAGCCGTGATTGTGGACTTTGCCTTCTCTACGTGCTGTACGGGAACTGCCGTTTCAACAGGTGCAACTTCGGTTACAGCCGTAACGCTGTCGTTTGCAAAGATAGAGTCGCCTGTTACTACAAAGTCAGCATAAGATGAAGGCAGACCATGTTCTGTAAGGTCAAGACCCTTGAGTTCTTCTTCGGTAGAAGCTCTCAGTCCGATCGTGTGCTTGATTGCCCAGAATACTATAGTCATCGTTACTACTGTCCAGCCGCCTACAGCGAGTACGCCGAGCGCCTGAATGCCGAGCTGGTTAAAACCGCCGCCGTAGAACAGACCGGTGATTCCGTCCTGACCGTTGCCTGTAGCGAAAAGACCTACTGCAAGAGTACCCCATAAACCGTTGAAGCCGTGAACTGCGACTGCACCGACAGGGTCATCAACTTTGAGCTTGTAGTCGAGCAGCCAAACACCGAAGCAAACGAGAAGACCTGCTACAAGACCGATTATCGTTGCGCCCAGAGCGTCAACATCGGCACAGGGAGCTGTGATTGCTACAAGTCCTGCGAGGGATGCGTTAAGACACATCGAAACATCGGGCTTGCCGTTCTTGATCCAAGTGAATATCATTGTCGTGCAGGTTGCAACTGCAGGAGCAATTGTTGTTGTTAAGAATATCTGACCGAGGAAGTCAGCGTTGCCTGCTGCAGCGCCGTTGAATCCGTACCAGCCGAACCAGAGGATAAATACGCCGAGTGCGCCGAGAGGGATAGAGTGACCGAGGATAGCCTTAGGCTTGCCGTCCTTGCCGAACTTGCCGATACGAGCGCCGAGGAATGCGGCACCGATAAGAGCCGAGATACCGCCGACCATGTGTATTGCACAAGAACCTGCGAAATCAACGAAGCCCATCTGAGCGAGCCAGCCGCCGCCCCATATCCAGTGTGCCTCGATAGGATAGATTACAAGGCTTATAACGCCTGAGTAGATACAATAGGAGATGAACTTTGTTCTTTCTGCCATAGCGCCCGAAACGATAGTCGCTGTGGTAGCGCAGAATACAAGGTTAAATACAAACTCTGCACAACGATCGAAATTTGTGAAGTTTGCTAAGATATCCATATTCGGAACGCCTATCAAACCGAAAAGCGTATCTTCACCGCACAGGAGTCCGAAACCGAGTAAGGTGAATACCACCGTACCGATACAGAAGTCCATCAGGTTTTTCATGATGATGTTGCCGGCGTTCTTCGCTCTGGTGAAACCTGTCTCAACCATTGCGAAACCGCACTGCATAAAGAATACCAATGCCGCACCGATAAGGTACCATATTCCGTTTCCGTCGCCGACATTAAACATTGTGGCGTTGACAACCTCTTCGGTTGTCGGGGCAGCTTCCGCTGCCGTTTCAGCCATTAACTGTAAAGCTGAATAATCTAACATTTTTACCGCTCCTTCCAAAGCTATTTTCTGACTGCGGCTGTGCCGCTGTAAGTGGATGCGCAAAAATCACATCTGCACCATTGCCGTGACTTTTGCAAACCCACTTAAAACAAAAAGAGCCGCACGGACTTTTCGGTCCGTGTAGCTCCGTTGCTTACAAGTATTATTATATCCATGCAAGGTCGGTTTGTCAACGCTTTTTTGCAAGTTTTTATTTCAAATCTTTCATTTTGTGAAAATTGCATAATAACAATGTGAAAATTTAAGTTTTGTATTATGCAGATATGCTATCTCTTTTGAGGGAGAAGGGCAAGCGATTGCGCTAATTTTTCCAAATTCCGAGCAAAATACATCAAATTTGCGGCATTTTGCATTATTTTGATGTATGATATTCGTGCACCGTCAAGTTGCAATATTCGATGAGAATATGGCATAAATATTGTAAATTCCGCTACAATATGAAAGAGAACGGAAAAATATTGCAAAAAGCGGCTAAAAATATATGCTTGTCCGACCGTATTTCTGTCAAAAAAGCGGCAGAATAACGCCCGGTACGGCTGTTCACGGGCAAAGCCACCGCACCATCTGCCGCTTTTTAATATAAGTATATGCATTTTGGTGTGAGGGTGACAGCGGCTCAGAATGGGGCAGACTCGTCTTATTGCATAAAATTTTGCCTGTTCTGCAAAAGAAAAACTATATATTTTTGTGCAATATAGCGAAATGGTTACAAAACGGTAACAAAAAGCCGTCATTTTGTTGCGGGAATGTAAAATCTTTGTTATAATGTTACAGACGGAAAAGATATGCTGTCTTTCATGGCGGAAGAAAAGCAGCCTTAAAGGTGGGGGACGGGATTCGTTTATCATAATGTTGAAAATAGAAGTTATTTTATTTGATAGAGTAAATTCTCTATCCCCATCCCCAAACCCCTTCCCCTCGGGAAGGGGCTGAATAACGGGGGCTGCCGCCCCTGCGACCTTGCTTGGGGCTGACGCCCCAAACCCCACTTCCTTTTTAAGTGATTGCTAATCGGGGGCTGGGAAGCAGAGCTTTGTAAAGCTCTGCACCCTTATTACTAATAATATATTTTCGACAGTCTGACACCTGCCGCACACACGGCAGGTATATTATTGATACGAGTTTGCAGAAATAACAA
>JAEDNF010000017.1 GCA_016302655.1 Oscillospiraceae bacterium
TTGATACATTATAGTTATCAAACTCGCTTATCACCTGTGAATATCTCACACGCTCGCCGGGTGTGGCGCTCATCTGAAGCATTGTCACCATACCGATGATAAGAAGAACTATCACCGCAATGTAAATGAAAACGCCTTTGAATTTGTTGTTCTGGTTCATGTTTGACCCTTTCCGTCCGACCGTTTGATCGTCTACACATATATATTTACATCAGATATTCTCAGCGTGCTTCGGTTTTCAGCTCGCCTATGTACGGAAGATTTCTGTACAGCTGTGCATAATCAAGTCCGTAGCCGACGACGAAAACATCGTCAACATCAAATCCGATATAATCTGCCTTTATTATCTCCGACTTTCTGACCTTCTTATTGAGAAGAGTACAGATTTTTATTGAAGCAGGCTCTCTTTTCTCAAAAAGATCCTTTACGAATTTTAAAGTTTTGCCGCTGTCGAGGATATCTTCGACAAGGATAACGTGCTTTCCTTTTATATCCGCCGTGATATCCTTTGTGAGAGTAAGCTCTCCCGACGAAGTGCCGTTTCCGTAAGACTGTACGGTTACAAAATCAAGCTTTGTATAAAGGTCGATGTTCTTCATAACATCCGACAGGAACATAAACGAACCCTTAAGTATCCCTATCACCGTTACTTCTTCGCCTTTATAGTCCTCGGTTATCTGCCGGCCTATCTGCTTTGCTCTGTCTTCGAGCTGTTCGCTCGTTATCAGCACTCTTTCGATGTCGCTGTGAATGTTATTTCCCACTTTAAATTCTCCGTTTAAGATTATACATCCCTTATATTAAATAAATGTTAAGAAACTGAAACTAATCGTCAGTCCGCTTAACGCAAACAGTATACCACAAAAATGTGCAAAAATCAACGGCTTTACACACTTTTAAGAAATCCGTCACATTGATTTCTCCTGTATTTCTCATAGTCTGTAACTACAAACAGCTTTTTCTTGCGTATCTGGACAAACTTGAACTGGCACGGATTTATCTTGCCCTGCTTATTCCTGATGATTTTTACGCATGAGTCGACCGCAGACATACTGACGGGTATATCGTTTTGTTTAAACAGCATGGTGACAATACGGCGCAGTATACATTCATCGGCATCGCAAAGCTGATTTACATCATATTTTCCATCGCCGCATCCTGCTTTTTGCATAAGCTGTGCCGCAACGCCGTCAAGATAAGAATCGTCAAGAGAAGCGGCGTCGGAAAGACGGCTCATTGCACCGTACAATGCGGGATTCATCTCTCTTAGCAAAGGTACTATCTTGTGCCTTATCTTATTTCTCGTATAATCATCCGACAGATTTGTGCTGTCGGTGACAAAGTCAAGCTCGTTTTCACGGCAGTACCGCTCCACATCCTCACGGGTGCTGTAAAGCAAAGGCCTTATTATATTGTCACGCTTTGCCGGTATTCCGCAGATGCCCGAAAGAGCCGTTCCACGCACCATATTTATAAGGATCGTTTCGCAGTTGTCAGAAGCGGTATGGGCGGTGGCTATCAGCTTATTTTTGCCGATATCCTCAAAAAAGCCGTATCTCAGCCGCCTTGCACATTCCTCAAGGCTGTCGTGCTTTTGCCTGAAGTCGTTTACTTTTATATTTGCAACATAAAGCGGAATATCCATCATCCTGCACATTCTGCGCACGAACATCTCATCGCCGTCGCTCTCTGCGCCCCTGAGATTATGATTGACATGGCACGCCGCAAGCGAAAACGAAAGCTCGCCCTGCAAAGAATACAGGACATGGAGCAAAGCAACGCTGTCAGCGCCTCCGCTGACAGCCGCTATGACCGTGTCCCCTGATTTTATCATAGAGTAACGCTGTATTGTATTCTTTACATCATCTCTCAGCATGCACATACTCCGTATCCGTAAATCTGGTGTACTGACCGTCCCACATCATATTGATGTCGTTTGTCTCGCCGTGACGGTTTTTAGCAATGATACACTTGCAGGCACGCTGATCCTCTGTATCTTTGTTGTAATAGCTGTCACGGTACAGGAAGAGAACTATATCCGCATCCTGCTCGATAGAACCCGAGTCACGCAGGTCTGAGAGCATAGGGCGCTTATCATCCTTCTTCTCTGCCGAACGGGCAAGCTGTGAAAGCGTAATAACAGGAACATTCAGTTCCTTAGCCATTATCTTTAAGTTTCTTGTCATCTCGCTTATCTCGTTTACTCTGTTTAAATCTCTTCTTCCCGAAGAAATAAGCTGAAGATAGTCGATAACGACAAGTCCGAGATTATCAATGCGCCTCAGCTTTGCCTTCATTTCGTTTACCGTTATGGCAGAGCTGTCGTCGATATATATATTCATATTTGATAACACAAGCGACGCATCAGCAAGGTTTCTCCACTGAGCAGGATCGAACTTTCCCGTTTTCATAAGATCGCTTGATATTCTTCCCTCGGATGAAAGCATTCTCGTTACAAGCTGTTCTTTCGACATTTCAAGGTTGAAAACGCAGACTGCCTTCTCGGGATGATATTTCGCAACATTTGTGGCAATGTTCATCGCAAACGATGTTTTTCCCATACCGGGACGAGCCGCAATAATGAGCAGATCCGAGCCGTTCAGTCCATATATATACTTATCAAGAGTAGGGAATCCCGATTTAAGTCCCCTCTGCCCCTGTTTATCGGGGTTTGAGCACATATCGGATAATTCGTTCAGGATACTTACCACTATTCCGTTTATCTTGGTAAGTCCCCTTACCTGATTCTCGTTACGGACTTCGTATATACGCTTTTCTGCAAGCTCTAAAAGCGAAGATGTAGAGTCTGCTCCGTTGTTTGCATTGTCAAGGATCTCTTCGGCTATCGTTATAAGCTGGCGCCTTGTATATCTCTCCTCGACTATCTCGATATATCTGTCGATGCTGGAAATGCTCGGCACCGTTTCCATCAGCTTTACAAGATAGGTACGGCCTTCCTCGGGCGACTCGAAAACGCTCTTTTTCTTATAGCCGTCTTTGCCGCTGTCTGCTCTGTTGAGGCAGTTTTCAAGCACCGTAACAATGTCTATTGTTTCGCTTCTTGCGAACATCTGCGACATAACCGCAAAGATATCGCTGTGCAGCTGGACATAGAAATGCTCCGCCGTCAGTTTTGCCGTAGCTTTAGGCATATTAGCGGTGCTGTCAAGCAATATTGCTCCGAGCACTGACTGCTCGGCGTCAAGACTGTACGGAAGATTTGCTCCCGCAATATCAAAATCAGCCATTTTGTTTTCTTCCTTAAGTAATCGGTATTATTCTTCTGTTACGCTGACGCTGAACTGCGCTACGATTCCCGTAAACAGTCTTGCCTCTGCTTCAAATGTACCGAATGACTTGATATCGGTCTTTGTGGAGATCTTTCTCTTATCGACATCAAATCCGAAATCACGCTTTATAAGTGCGCTTATATCCTTGCCCGTAACAGAGCCGAACAGCTTTCCGCCCTGACCTGCTTTGGCTTTGATAACAAGAGTCTTGCCGTCAATGGTGTCCTTAATCTTCTGTGCGTTTGCCGCTTCTACATCCAGCTTGTGCTGTGCGGAAGCCTTCTGACCTTCAAGGTGATTGAGATTCTCGTTTGTGGCTTCTACCGCAAGTCCCTTTTTGATAAGGCAGTTTCTTGCGTATGCGTCCTTAACCTCTTTTACTTCGCCCTTTTTGCCTGTTCCTTTAACATCCTGTATGAAAATTACCTTCATATTATATCTTCCTTTCTGTTGTCAGCTGCGCTGTGCAGCTTTGTTTTCATTTGAATTTACCTTGATAAGGCTCAGATAATAGTCGTCTATCGACTTTTTCAGCTGTGCAAGAGCCTCGTTTACCGATGTATCTTTAAGCTGAACGCCTGCCATTGTCTGATGACCGCCGCCGCCCAGCGATTCCATAATAAGCTGAACATTGAGATTTCCCATGCTCCTTGCGCTTATCGAGATCTCGTTGCTCATCGTCTTGTACAGAACAAACGATGCGTCAACATTGGTTATGGTCAGCAGTTCGTCTGCCGCCTGCGGAGCAACTATGCGAAGATCGTCTGCATAGAAGTCGCAGGGAGCAATAGCGCACTTGCGGTATATCTCCGCCTCTGCCACTATCTGAGTTTTTCTCTTGTAGCCGTCTATTGAGCTTGCGAACATCTTCTTGACGGTAATGGTATCCGCACCCATCTTTCGCAGTACCGCCGCCGCCTCAAAGGTTCTTACGCCTGTTTTCATTACAAAGTTCTTGGTATCAAGCATAATTCCGGCAAGCAGACATTCCGCCTGCACCGCACGCAGTTTTCCTGCTTCGCCGAAATACTGGATAAGCTCTGTTACCATTTCCGAAGCTGATGAAGCATACGGCTCGTGATGGAATATCACGGCGTTGTCTATGTAGTTCACCATCTTTCTGTGATGATCGATGATGACTACCTTTGTTGCTCTCTCATACAGCTCTTTGCTCTCGATTATCTGAGGATTATGCGTGTCGCATATTATCAGAAGCGAATCGTCGGTTATATCCGCCATTGCGTCATCGGGAGTCTTGAACAGCGGCTCCTCGCCTTCAACATGGGGGAAACGGTCAATCAGCACCTTAGCAAGAGAAGTGCCGTAATCGCAGACTGTCCAAGCACTCTTGCCGAGATTCCTTACAGCACAGGTAAGTCCTACCGATGAACCTACGCTGTCAAGGTCGCTGTACTTATGTCCCATTATGAATACCTTATCGGCATTATCAACAAGCTCCAGAAGAGAATTTGCGATTATTCTCGTCTTTACCTTGTTGTGACGCTCAACGCCCTTTGAAACGCCGCCGTAAAACTCAAAGCCGTTATCCGTCTTTACCGCCGCCTGGTCGCCGCCTCGTCCGAGCGCCATTTCAAGCGCCTGCCGTGCAAACTTTTCGCTCTCGCTGAGATTCTTGCCCGTTCTTCCTATGCCTATGGACATAGTAACATTAAGGTGGTCGTTTACAAATATCTCACGGACTTTATCAAGTATCTCGACTTTATCCTCAAGTATCTTTTCAAGGTGTCTTTCTTCGATTACCGCAATGAATCTGTCGGAAGCGTTCTTTCTCAGCACTCCCGTAGTCTGTCCTGCAAAATCCTCAAGCAGCTTGTCTATCTGTACCGAAACATGAGCCTTTTCACTCTCAAGGCATCCGCTGATAAGCTCCTCGTAGCCGTCTACCATAAACAGAATAACAACAGGCTGAGACAGCTTTTTCTCGGTTTCAAGCTCTGTAATATCGGTAATGTTCTTGAAGAACAGGAGCGTAAGCTCTTTTGCCTCCTTCTCATCGGGGACTTTTGCGAACACCTGATACACGCTGTCACGATAAGTTATAGTAACGCCGTCATCGGTAAAGAACTCTGCCGCAGGAACATCGGTGATATTGGACAGCTCCATACCGTATTCACAGCACTGCGGAAACTCTTCGGTGAATTTCTGATTTGTCCATACTATTCTGCAGGCGCTGTCGATGATGACCGCCGACATAGGAAAGCTCTGTACCGACAGATGCATCTTTGATTCAAGCTCATCATCTATACGGGCATAATACTGAAAAGTCTTTCTTGTTACCTGTATCAGCTTGCCGATGGCAAATCCGCCTATCAGCACAATAAACGGCGCAGATATCCAGAATATTTTTATATCTTTTGTGTAGATATACCCTTGAAGTACTGCAAGTGCCACAACAAGTGCGGTCACGGACATTACAAGTCCGCCGTCACGGTAAAAATTCTTCACGGCTGCGCCTCCTTACCCTTTATACTTCCATTATTATCGGCAGTATCATAGGACTTCTCTTGGTCTTCTGGAAAATGAAATTGCCAAGCTCGTCCCTGACGCTCGATTTGATATTTCCCCATTCACGAATGTTTCTGTCACAACAGTTCTGAAGAGTCTTTGCGACAAGCTGTTTTGCTTCTTCCATAAGCTCTTCGGATTCTTTAACATATACAAATCCTCGTGAAACTATATCCGGACCTGCCGCTACAGCGCCTGTCTCACGGTTTATCGTAGTAACAACAACTATAAGGCCGTCTTCCGCAAGGTGCTTTCTGTCTCTGAGGACTACCGAGCCGACATCTCCTACGCCCAGACCGTCAACAAGGACTCTTCCTGCCTGAACCTGTCCTACCACCTTCATCTCAACGCTGTCCGTCTCTACTACCTGTCCGATATTGAGCAGGAAAATGTTCTCTTCGGGGATACCCATCTTTATGGCAAGGCTCTCATGCTTTTTCATATGCTTATATTCGCCGTGGATAGGTATAAAGAACTTCGGCTTTGTAAGCGCAAGCATCATCTTAAGCTCATCCTGGCACGCATGGCCAGAAACATGAACTTCGTACATTGCCTCATATACGACCTCTGCACCCTGTTTCATCAGCTCGTTTACAAGCTTGCCGACAAACTTCTCGTTGCCGGGTATGGGAGTTGCGGAGATGATAATTAAATCATTCGGCGTTATAGTTACCTGTCTGTGATCTCCCGACGACATCCTTGAAAGAGCCGAAAGCGGCTCGCCCTGGCTTCCCGTAGTGATAATTACCATCTTTTCGGGAGGGTACTTGTTGACATCTTCGATATCCACAAGCATACCGTCGGGTATCTTGATATAATTAAGCTCTTTTGCGGTTGTAAGCACATTAAGCATACTTCTGCCCGATACGGCTACTTTTCTGTCCCAAACCTCCGCATTATTGATTATCTGCTGTATTCTGTGGATATTTGAAGAGAAGGTAGCAACGATTATTCTCTTGCCCTCTGCTCCTGCAAAAAGGCTCTTGAAGCTCTCGCCGACCTTTCTTTCGGTAGCGGTATATCCCGGGCGCTCTGCGTTTGTACTCTCCGACAGAAGCGCAAGCACTCCCTTGTTGCCAAGCTCGCCGAATCTTGCGAGGTCGATTATTCCGCCTTCGATAGGCGTGTAGTCAACCTTGAAGTCGCCCGTATGCACAATAACGCCTGCAGGCGTATGCACAGCCATAGCGCAGGCATCGGGGATAGAGTGGTTTACTCTGATAAACTCAACGCTCATACAGCCCATTCTTACATTCTGTCTGGGAACTACTACATTAAGCAAGCACTGGGAAAGTATACCGTGTTCACGCAGTTTTCCCTCTACAAGACCGAGCGTGAGCCTTGTGCCGTAAACGGGCACATTTATTTTCTTCAGGAAATACGGCAGTGCGCCTATATGATCCTCGTGGCCGTGAGTCAGCACAATGCCTCTTATCTTCTCTTTGTTTTTTTCAAGATATGTGAAATCGGGGATAACAAGGTCAACGCCGAGCATATCATCATCGGGGAATGCAAGACCGCAGTCGATGATGAAGATATCGTTACAGCACTCATATACATAGATATTCTTGCCTATTTCGTTTACGCCGCCGAGCGACATAATTCTGACGGGCGTTTTTCTGCTCTCCTTTGAAGCGTCCTCGGCAAAGTAAGAGGGGTATTGCACACTTCTCTGTCTGGCGGTTTTTGCCTGCTCCGAGCCTCGTTTTGCATTATCGCTGAGAACGGTTTTTGCCGCTGTGTTGCCTTCTCCCAAAAGAACTGGCTTCTTCTCGTTTTTTCTGTTGTCAGTAAGCACAGGCTTTTTCTCGGCAGAGCCGTTTGTGCGCTCGTTTGCCTTATTACCGTCTGCTGTCAGGTTATTTCTTACGGGACCTCTTTTATCGGTCAGTACCTTTTTATTGTTCAGCACCGGCTTACTGCCGAGTACCGGCTTGTTGTTCAGAACAGGCTTTTTCTGCCTGCTTTGTATGTCCTGCTGTTCGGGTGCATTTCTATCGGACAGCTTGAACTGCTTTGCAAACGGGTTTTTCTTACGCCGTGAAAAAGGCTTGGGATTCTTTGCCTTTACACTCTCCGTTGCCGTAAGCAGATTTTTTGAATCGATAACTCCCATTATTAATACCATTCCTTCCGTCAGCGCATAAAAATGTATGTACTGCGCCGTGACCGGCGGAAAAACGGCAATTCATTATAAAATTGCCCATAAAACCCACGAAAACCGCAAGGCATACCTATCCCTTAAAAGTCAAAGCAAAGCTCACCCGTAGCTGTACGGGCATAGGCGTTTTCGTAAGCGGCATTGTCAAAAATGTCGGTATCTGCGCTGCCGTTATCCTGCATAATATGCCGGTATTAAAACGGCAAGCCGCTGTAATGCTGAAATAAAATTAAAATGCTTAGTCTTTTGGAAAATATATAATTTCTGCAGCCGCTTTTCCGCTATTCTCTTTTTTATATAATTTACTTAAAATAAATCCGTTATTCATTGCCGACGCTATCCTCACAAAAAATGAGGTAAATTACCGTTTAAATGTCGGCGGTGATGTGTAATACATTTAACATATATTTTACAACATTACGGGCAACTTGTCAAGAAAAACAAGTACCTCTCTGTGCGTTTTCGGTCGAAATATAAAAAACCGCCACTGATTTCAGCGGCGGTTGATAATCTTATTTATCATTCTTGTTAAGATACTCTTCGCAGAGCTTCAGTATACGCCTGTCCTGCTCCCAGTTCAGCTTTTCCATTGCGCTGTCGTAGCTCAGCAGCCAGTCGCCTATTACTTCCTCCTGCTGAATCTTTACTGCGGCGTTTTCATCGAAACTGCCTGCAAAGAACACGCTTGTCTTTTCGGTATCGTCAAGCGTATGGAAGGTGTATTCTTCCCTGAAATGTTCGTCAAGCGAAACTTTCAGTCCGCACTCTTCAAACACTTCACGCAGTGCCGTTTCACGCTCGCTTTCGCCGTATTCTATATGCCCTTTGGGAAAGCCGATATGTCCGCTGTTGTTCTTGATAAGGAAATAGCGTCTGTCATTGCCTTTTCCCGTATATATCACCGCACCGCAGGTCTTTTCGTACTTTGCGAAAATCTCCGAGTGATAATACTGCTCCTGAAAATGCGTCTTATTGATTATATTGCACTCACAGCAAAGCTCCGTTCCGACAAGCTCTGCGGGTACTCCCACCCACTTATCCTCGTTGTCGTCGGTACGCATAATTGTTGCAATAATAACACACTCGGCAGACTCTACCGGCTTATCTATGCCGAGAATATATACATCCTGCTCTTCGCCGTCACCGCCAAGAAGTGAATCGATATATCCGTAATTAATAGGATAAATAAGTCCCGGGTGCTTTGGATGCTCTGAGCCTATCGGTCTGTCAACCGTCACCGTTACCGTCTTTCCTATATATGACTTATCGCCGCGCGGTACTTTTATCTTTTCCATATACTATCCCTCTTTACTGCTTTCTTGCAAGCTCGTATTCATCATCGTTTCTGAAATAGGGGCAGTTGTAATTGTCCCCCGTCAGAAAGCGGCGCATTTCGTCCTCGTCAAGATTTACAAGGCAGACATAGCAGTCATACTCGTCATCATAGACATAATTTACACAGCAGTCGCAGTTGGTCATGCTTTTTTCTTCCACTTCATAGATATATCAAACGCAGTAACGCTGTGAGTAAGCGCACCGAGGCTGATTATATCAACGCCTGTCAGCGCAACATCACGGATATTGTCAAGAGTAACATTGCCGCTTGCCTCAAGCTTTGCTCTGCCTGCGTTTATCTCTACCGCCTTTTTCATATCCTCACAGCTCATATTGTCGAGCATTATTACATCTGCCTTTACCGCAAGCGCTTCACTGAGCTCTTCAAAGTTGCGTACCTCGACCTCTATCTGAAGCATATGACCTGCCTTTTTTCTCAGTGCCGTAACAGCCTGAGTTATTCCGCCGTATGCGTCTATATGGTTATCCTTGAGCATTGCGGCATCGGTGAGGTTGTAGCGGTGGTTTCTTCCTCCGCCTGCTACTACGGAATACTTCTGCAAGGCACGAAGTCCGGGCAGCGTCTTTCTTGTATCGGCTATAGAAGCGTTTGTTCCCTCTACCGCCTTCACGCACTTATTGGTATAGCTTGCTATACCGCTCATGTGCTGAAGAAGGTTCAGCGCAGTACGCTCAGCCTTAAGCATAGCGCAGGTGTGTCCTTTAAACTCTGCGATAACATCGCCCTTTTTTATCTCATCGCCGTCAGCAAAATGAATATTCATCTCTATTGTATCGTCAAGCATAGTGAACACACGCATTGCGACATCAATTCCTGCAAGTACGCCGTCTGCCTTTGATACAAAATAAGCCTCGGAGATATCATCTTCATCTATAAGCAGGTCGGTGGTGCTGTCTATGTAATTGATATCCTCGGTTATCGCCTTCTTGATCAAATCGTCAACATAAAACTGTAATAACTTCATCTTTTGTCCTTTCGTTATTTATATTATGCCCTTTTCCTTGCCGTCAGCCACTACTTCGCTGAGTACGATATATGCAACGGTCGTAAGTGATTTTGCTTCAATATAGTCGGGAGTGACTTCATATCCGCCGTTATCGAGCTGTTCTTTAAGCTGGGCGACACGCTTTATATCCTTCTGTGCTTCCTCATAATCGGGTACTACGAAATAAGAACGCTGCATAATATGGCGTATCTCGGTGCGTATGCCTGTGGGGAGAGGCTTTCCATCGGGGGAAGGATAATCAAATTCGAGCGTGCCGAGCTCATGGTGGGTGTACTTTCCGTTAATATCTTCTGCGATAAGGCGGCTGAATACAAGCGCCTCAAGCAAAGAATTGCTTGCAAGACGGTTTATGCCGTGTACTCCCGTATGAGCGCATTCGCCTGCCGCATACAAGCCTTCTACGGTGGTTGCTCCGTGTCCGTTTACCGCAATACCGCCCATCAGATAGTGCTGGCAGGGGTATATCGGGATAGGCTCTTTAGTCATATCATAGCCTTTTTCAAGCACTTTTTTATATATCATAGGGAAACGGTTCTTGACAAACTCGGGATCTTTATATGAGATGTCAAGGAAAAACTCGTCGCTTCCCGTTTCTTTCTGTTCTTTAAGCATATCCTTTGACACTACATCTCTCGGTGCAAGCTCCTTGCGCTCCGGCTCATACTTGTGCATAAAGCGCTCTTTATGGCAATTGAGCAGATATGCGCCTTCTCCTCTTACCGCCTCCGACACAAGAAAACACTCACGGTTCTCTCTGTCCGCAAATGCGGTGGGGTGGAACTGTATGTAGCTGAGATGCTTTATCTCAGCGCCCATATTATAAGCAAACTGTATGCCGTCGCCGGTCGCTATTGCGGAGTTTGTGGTATAGTCGTATACTCTGCCGATACCGCCTGTTGCAAGTACGGTGGCTTTTGTGGTATAATAACTGTGCTTTCCCTCATGCAGTACATCGGCAAGGAAGCTGTCGCCTCTCTTGGTAAGTCCGAGCAGGTGGGAATTTTCAAGGATAGTAACATTGGGCAGTTTCTTTACGCCCTCTATAAGCGAGGTTACTATCTCAAAGCCGGTGCTGTCCTTATGATGCGCTATTCTGTGACGGCAATGGCCGCCCTCAAGCGTAAGGTCTATCGAGCCGTCGGATTTTCTGTCAAAATCCACTCCGTAGTTGAGAAGATTTTTTACATCCTTGGGACCCTGTTCAACCAGAATACGCACATTGTCGATATCATTTTTGTAGCCGCCTGCAATAAGCGTATCTTTGATATGCAGTTCGTAGTTGTCATTGGAGGTATCCATGACAGCGGCAACGCCGCCCTGGGCAAGCGCGGAATTGCACAGCGTAAGTTCTCTTTTTGAAAGCATCAGTATCTGCATACTGCTGTCAAGGTTCAGTGCGGCATATAAGCCGGACACGCCCGAACCTACAATGATGACATCATATTCTGTGAATTTCATAAAGATTACCACCTTTTGCGGAATACCGCATAATATTACTGTAAAGGATCGGATAGACAGTATGAACGAAACCGTAACTAATCCAATCGCAAAAGAAAACGAAACAACACGCGCCATACTCGCAGGAGTTGACACAGGCGAATATGATGCGGAAATATCAATGGACGAGCTTTCAGAGCTTGCCGAAACCGCAGGAGCGACCGTAGTATGCCGTATCCTGCAAAAGCGCCCTGCCATAGAAAGTGCGACGATACTCGGAGAGGGCAAGATAGAAGAGCTTGCAAAAGCCGCAGAAGACCTTGACGCACAGCTGATTATATTCGATATGGAGCTTAGCTCCAGCCAGATAAGGAATATCGAAGATATCACTTCGGTGCGTGTAATAGACCGTACTATGCTGATACTTGATATCTTTGCGGGCAGAGCCGTTACCAACGAAGGAAAACTTCAGGTCGAGCTTGCACAGCTGAGATATCGTCTGCCCCGCCTTATGGGTATTGGTACTTCGCTCTCCCGTCTGGGAGGCGGAATAGGCACAAGAGGACCGGGCGAAACACAGCTTGAGACCGACCGCCGTCATATCCGCCGCAGGATAGAAAAGCTGAGCGAAGAGCTCAAAGAGCTTGAAAAGCGCCGTGAGCTGTCACGCCGCCGCAGAAAAAAAGACAGCGTATGCACAGGTGCAATAGTCGGTTACACCAATGCGGGAAAATCCACCCTGTTAAACTCCCTCACGGGAGCAGGCGTACTTGCCGAGGACAAGCTGTTTGCAACGCTTGACCTCACTTCAAGAGCAATAGAACTGCCCGACGGGCGAAGCCTGACGCTTGTGGATACGGTAGGTCTTATAAGAAGACTGCCGCATCACCTTGTGGAAGCGTTCAAGTCAACGCTTGAAGAAGCCGCAAGCGCAGATATTATTCTTCATGTCTGCGATGTGTCCGATCCAGAAGCTAAAGAGAAAGCCGAAACCACGCTCTCGCTTCTGTCCGAGCTTGGCTGCAGCGATATACCCGTTATCACGGTGCTGAACAAATGCGACAAGCTTGACTATGAGCTTCCCCATGCAGAAAACACGGTTATGATATCCGCAAAGAACAAGACGGGCTTTGACGAGCTGCTGAAGCTGATATCCGAAAACCTTGCAGACAAGGTAAGCCGTATGGAACTGCTTATCCCCTACGAAAAATCGGGACTTGCGGCGGCGCTCCACTCGCACGGTAAGGTGCTGAGCGAAGAGTACCGTGACAACGGCATTGCCGTTACCGCACTTGTTGATAAGCTGCATAAGCATGAATACGAGCCATATCTGATATGATATCCAAGCCCTCATATGAGGGCTTGTTTCTTTATTATAGCTGAACCTCCGTTCCACCTACGGGACGGATTGTAAGTACATGACAGCTGCCTGCTCCGAATACCTTTTCAATATCCACTTTAAAGCTTTTGA
>JAEDNF010000018.1 GCA_016302655.1 Oscillospiraceae bacterium
TGAAGCTACCGCAGAGAAAAAATCCCCGGTATCTTTTCCAACCGAACCGACAAAAATTATCTGTATAGCTGTACTAAGCAGAATTATTCCGCCGGAAAGCTGTAATATCTTTGTAAGTATACTTGTTCTGCTCTTGTCGGCAGCGATAAGAACAGCAACATAAATTATAATCGGACCGGTGAAGAAAACCGTAAAGCCGAATACGCCGCAAAGGAAAGAGTATATTATATCAAGAAGATTACCCCCTGCACCTTTACCGCTGATAAGTCCTATAACTGTGAACAGCACCAAAAGAACACCGATTGCAAAAAGAAAAATTGAACATTTTCTTCTGCGTGAGCGTTCTTCTTTTAATAATTCTTCTTTTCTTCTATCACTGAGTTCTTTCTGCTTTTGCTCAACACTATCCGCATTACTTTTACTCGACGCTTTCTTTGTCTGAGTAGATTTATTGCTTGTTTCATTTAGTTTTCTCTTTGCAGCCATTTTTTACATCCTTTCTCCCAATTCAAATTATATTATATCAGAATACCAGTACAAAATGTGATCCTGTTACAAGTTCATATACTCCTATACCTATGCAGGCAACACCGAGCAATGCGGTATAAATTCCGAATATCTTGAATCTGTCTTTTTTGAGCAGCCATTTCACAAGGGCAATAGCAAGAAGTCCCACAACAGCGGCAACAACAAAGCCTATCCCAAGAGCAATCCAGTCAAGCTCCATGTTACTGTTTAATGCGTCGCCGATTTCAAGTACGCTTCCGCCCAGAATTGCAGGGATGCCGAGAATAAAAGAAAATGTTACCGCAGTTTCTTTTGTCAGACCGCAGAACAGACCTGCCGCCGTAGTTGAACCTGAACGGGAAACGCCCGGGAAAAGTGCGACGCACTGAACTGCACCTACGGCAAGAGCGTCGGTTACTGTCATCTTATCACCAGTCTTGTGTCCCTTAACGCATTTATCCGATAAGAACAGCAGTACAGCAGTAAACAGAAATGCCGCACCCTCGAAAATGATATCGTTGTCGCCTTCAAATCCTATGAAGAAATCCTTGAATAAATAAACGGGAACAAGAAGAGCGGTTGATATTATCACCATAAACATCATACGACGGTTAGCATTCATATTCTTCCACGAGAATTTGCCTGTGAAAATATCCTTAATTGTAAGGAAAAATTCCATTATCATTCCGATAATGGTCGGGAAAAATGCAATAAACACAGCCAGAAGAGTTCCGAGATGGAGCACGATAGAAATGATAAGACTCTGTTCTCCCACGCTCATAAAATGCTGTGCTACAGACAGATGTCCGGAACTTGAAACAGGAAGAAACTCAGTAAGTCCCTGAATTATTCCCTGAATTATTACACTTATGTATTCCATTAACTCTTGTTCCTTTCAGATAATTGTGCAATGCACATAATAATATATGTACGGGCATACGCCCGAGATGTCTCATTTATAACAATAGTATTTTTTAAAATAGTAAAAAGGTTCGGTATTGATATCTTGTTTATTGCTCTGCTTTACTTTATAAGAAAATACACAGGAATCTACTGCGTAAAATGCCATATTGTCCTGACAGCTAAATCCATCAAACACCTCATATTCATCAACTACGGTCTGAAACATCGGGTGTACCTCGCCTCGCTGTCATTTCTGTCCTCGGATGATATTCACGGAACGCACTCACCTTAGCTGTTGCTCTGCTTCCTGTGCCGTTCTTCTTTGAGGCAGTCTTCTTTGCACTTTTTGTTGTGCTTCCTGTACTCTTAGTCCCTACTGTCTTTTTTTTACAGACAAGCTTATCGCTCTTATTTTCTTCTATGAGTGAATAAAGGCAATGTACTGCGTCACTAAGTCCGCCAAGGCTGTCAATGAGTCCTTCTTTAACAGCGGTTTCACCGTCAAGCACCGAACCTACATCCATAACAAGCTCGTCTTTTTTCATCATAAGCTCTCTGAATCGTTCAGGCTTTATTGAACTGTTTTTACTGACAAAGTTTATTATACGCTCCTGCATTCGCTCAAAATAAGAGAGTGTCTGAGGAATACCGAGCAATAATCCGTTCATTCTGACAGGATGAATTGTCATCGTTGCCGAAGGCACAATAAAACTCTTCTTTGCACTGACTGCAAGCGGAACGCCTATCGAATGGCCGCCGCCTACCACAATAGACACAGTTGGCTTTGACATACCGGCAATAAGCTCGGATATTGCAAGACCTGCCTCAACATCGCCGCCGACCGTATTCAGAATGATAAGAAGCCCCTCTATGCTCATATCCTGCTCTATTGCTACAAGAGCAGGCATAATATGTTCATACTTGGTTGTCTTGTTCTGCGGCGGAAGAATATAGTGACCTTCGATTTGACCTATCACTGTAAGGCAATGAATATTGTATTCTGCGTTTACAGATGCAAAAATGCCATTATCATCTGATTGTCTCACCGAAATCTGTTCTTCTATCTCTTCTTCGTCAGATTCACTGTTTGTAATTCTTTCCTTATCCATAACCTGCTCCTTTGCTGTTTTTCGCTTATATTTTTAACAGAAGGAGCGAAATTATACCGGATATCTAATTGCAGATAAATTTATGAAATTTCTGTCGCAAAATCAAAATTGCAAAAGTGCTACCCGATAAAAGCTGTTAAATAATCACAGCTAATGATATTATAACATATGCACACTTTTTTTGCAAGGCGAATCAAAGCAAAAAACACCCACAGGAAAAACCTGTAGGTGTTTTTGTCGTATATTTATCAGCCGTTTTTCTTCTTAGCTTCGATATCAGCAAGAGCTGCCTTTCTTGAAAGTCTTATCTTGCCCTGGTTATCGATATCAAGAACCTTAACGATTATCTCATCACCGATAGAAACAACATCTTCAACCTTTTCAACTCTTCTGTTTTCAAGTTCGGAGATGTGCACCATACCATCCTTACCGGGAGCAATCTCAACGAAAGCGCCGAAGTTCATAATACGAACAACCTTGCCCTTGTATATTGCACCTATCTCCGGAGGAGAAGTGATAGCCTTGATCATAGCTACGCAGTTATTTGCCTTTTCAAGATCCTGACCGCAGATGAATACATTGCCTTCTTCATCAATATCAATCTTTACTTCAAAGTCAGCGCAGAGCTTCTGGATAACCTTGCCGCCTGTACCGATAACCTCACGAATCTTGTCAACAGGTACTTTGTAGTTGAGCATCTTGGGAGCGTACTTATTGACAGTAGGACGAGGCTCAGGAATAGCCTTGAGCATTATCTCATCAAGGATATAATCTCTTGCTTTATGAGTCTTAGCAAATGCGTCCTTAATAATCTCGGGAGTAAGACCATCAATCTTAAGATCCATCTGTATAGCTGTGATACCCTTATGAGTACCGCCTACCTTGAAGTCCATATCACCGAAGAAGTCCTCAAGTCCCTGGATATCTACCATAGTCATCCAGCGGTCGCCTTCGGTTATAAGACCGCAGGAAATACCTGCGACAGGAGCCTTTATCGGAACACCTGCGTCCATAAGTGAAAGCGTTGAGCCACAGATAGAAGCCTGAGAAGTGGAACCGTTTGAAGAAAGAACCTCAGATACAAGTCTTATTGCATAAGGGAATTCTTCAACAGAAGGTATAACAGGTTCAAGAGCACGCTGTGCAAGAGCGCCGTGACCTATCTCTCTTCTTCCGGGACCTCTGCTTGCCTTTGTTTCACCCACAGAGTATGCAGGGAAATTGTAGTGGTGCATATAACGCTTTGTTTCTTCGTCGTCTATACCGTCAAGTCTCTGGCTGTCGCTGACAGGACCTAATGTTGTAATAGTCATAACCTGAGTCTGTCCGCGAGTAAACAGACCTGAACCATGAACTCTGGGAAGAAGACCTACTTCAGCAGCAAGAGGACGCATTTCATCCATGCCTCTGCCGTCAACACGCTTCTGCTCATCAAGAAGCCAGCGTCTAACGATAAACTTCTGTAACTTGTAGATGCACTCGTCTATCATAGCAGCCTTATCGGGATACTGCTCGTCATACTCAGCATGAATAGCATCCTTAATGGGCTGTAAACGCTCTTCACGAATGTTCTTGTCGTCGGTATCAAGCGCAAACTTTACCTGGTCGGTATATTTCTGCTGAATAGCCTCGAAAAGATCGTGGTCTACTTCCATTGAAGGGAAGCTGAACTTGGGCTTGCCTATTTCAGCCTGAATCTGCTTGATGAAAGGAATGATAGACTTGTTGATCTCTTCATGACCTGCCATGATTGCCTTGAGCATAGTATCATCGTCAACTTCATTAGCTCCTGCTTCAATCATAACGACCTTTTTCTCGCTTGAAGCAACAGTAAGCTGAAGGTCAGACTTTGCTCTCTGCTCTGCATCGGGCATCAGTACGATCTCACCGTCAACAAGACCTACAGAAATGCCTCCGATAGGACCATTCCAGGGAATATCCGAAATAGAAACGGCAATAGAAGCACCGATCATAGCGATGATTTCAGGCTGTGTTTCGGGATCAGCCGCAAGAACCGTCATAACGATAGCTACATCGTTTCTCATATCCTTAGGGAAAAGAGGACGCATAGGACGGTCAACAACACGGGAGTTAAGGATAGCCTTTTCACTCGGTCTACCCTCTCTCTTTAAGTATCCGCCGGGAATCTTGCCTACCGAATACAGCTTTTCTTCATAGTCGACTGCGAGAGGGAAAAAGTCAACGCCCTCACGCGGCTTGGGACTTGCCGTAACATTTACCATTACAACTGTTTCGCCGTAATGTACCCAGCAAGAACCGTTTGCAAGTCCGCATACTTTACCGGTTTCAACCATAAGCTCGCGGCCTGCAAATGTCGTTTTGAATGTTTTGTAATTCTCGAACATTATTGTTCCTCCTTTAATATTTTCAGAGAAACAGCGTTAGCAATAAACTCAGCGGAATAATGCTATTCCGTTCAATTTAATGCTAACCGCACTGCTTCTCCTGCTGTCTTTAAATAAGGGTTAAAGGGCAGAACAAAATTGCCCTGCCCTTTTTTAATCTCTTACTTACGAAGACCGAGCTTTGCTACTATTGCACGGTAGCGTTCGATATCCTTCTTAGCGAGGTAGTTTAACAGATTACGTCTGTGACCAACCATCTTGAGAAGACCACGGCGTGAGTGGTGATCCTTCTTGTGTGTCTTAAGATGTTCTGTTAAGTCGTTGATTCTCTTTGTAAGGATAGCAATCTGTACTTCGGGAGAACCTGTGTCATTCTCGTGTGTGCGGTTAGCTTCGATAACCGCTGTCTTTTCTTCTTTTAAAAGCATAATTACACCTCTTATAAATATTTTCTGTATCATAGCTATGGGAAACGGTGTTTCTCGTTATTGAGCATTCTCCGCAAAGCCAAGATAAGAATCGTTTTGTGCAATGCACAACGAAGATATTATAACATATCTGTCTCTATTTGTAAAGACTATTTTTCAATTTTTCATTAAAAAAATGAAATTAATTTATAATAAGCATATGCACTGTGTTAATAATCAACCGGCATTTTTCTTAACTGCCTTTTTTTCGGACGATTTGCTGAGCTTCTTTGCATTGCTGTCTCTGATTATTTCGGGTTGCTTTCCTTCAGTAACACACTCGGCAGTAAGTATAACCTTTGTAATGGTATTATCACTCGGTGCGCTGAACATTGTATCAGAGAGAGCCTCCTCAACTACTGTCCTGAGTCCTCTTGCTCCGGTCTTTCTGTCAGCTGCCTTCTTTGCGATAGCCCGCATAGCGTCGTCGGTTATCTCAAGCTCGATATTGTCAAGACCGAACATATATCTGTACTGCTTGAGAATAGCGTTCTTCGGCTCTGAAAGAATCTTTACAAGAGCGTCTTCATCAAGATCATCAAGAACGGCAATAACAGGTAATCGTCCCACAAGCTCAGGGATAATGCCGAACTTGACAAGATCCTCGGGTTCAACCTGATGAAGTGCCTCGTTGATTCCGTTATCATTCTTGCTCTTGACATCGGCGCCGAAACCGAGTGCTGAAGATGTGGTTCTCTGCATAATCAGCTTGTCTATGCCTTCAAAAGCACCGCCGCAGATGAACAGAATATTCTTGGTATTAATCTGTATAAATTCCTGATTAGGATGCTTTCTGCCACCCTGAGGAGGAACATTTGATACCGTACCCTCAATTATCTTAAGCAGCGCCTGCTGTACACCCTCACCGCTTACATCACGGGTTATAGATGTATTCTCTGACTTTCTGGTAATTTTATCTATTTCATCAATATAGATTATACCGTGTTCAGCCGCCTCTATATCATAGTCAGCAGCCTGAATAAGTCTGAGAAGAACATTTTCAACATCTTCGCCAACATAGCCTGCCTGAGTAAGTGTAGTAGCGTCGGCTATTGCGAAAGGTACTTTAAGAACATTTGCAAGAGTCTGAGCAATCATCGTCTTACCTACACCCGTAGGTCCGAGAAGCAGCACATTGCTCTTCTGAAGCTCTATCTCATCTGCCTTTGCGCTGTCACCGAAGAAGTTCTTCTTATAATGATTGTACACGGAAACACAGATAGTCTTCTTAGCTTCGTCCTGACCAATGATATACTTGTCAAGTATAGCTTTAAGCTCAGTGGGTTTAATCAACTCGTGCTCATCAGAAGCACTCTTTCCTTTTGACTTTTTCGGAGCGGATAATCCCTCCTGCTCCATCAGCATCTGATATGAAGCTACTATACAATCGTTACAGATACAGCCGCTTGCACCATATATTATCCGTTCTACCTGATCTTCAGTTCTATCACAGAAACTGCATCTAAGCATGGTCAAATTCCTTTCAAGTGGTTATCTCTTAGCTATTACCTTATCAACTAGTCCGTAAGCGCAAGCTTCTTCGGCAGAAAGATAGTTATCTCTTTCGCAGTCCTTATGAAGCTGTTCATAGGTCTTACCGCAGTTGTCTGCCATGATTCTTTCAAGCTTTTCTCTTGTCTTTTCAAGATAATTAGCATGAATCGTTATATCGGTCTGCTGACCGCTGAGTCCGCCGCCGATAAGAGGCTGATGTATCATAACCTCGGAGTTAGGAAGGCAGAAACGCTTGCCCTTTGCTCCGCTGCACAGTAAGAATGCACCCATAGAAGCAGCCATACCTACACAGATTGTAGAAACATCGCATTTTATATAATTCATAGTATCATATATTGCCATACCCGCTGTGATTGACCCACCGGGACTGTTGATATAAAGGCTGATATCCTTATCGGGATCCTGACCTTCAAGGAAAAGCAGCTGTGCTACAACAAGACCTGCGGTAACATTGTTGACTTCTTCGTTGAGCATAATTATTCTGTCGTTAAGCAGTCTTGAGAAAATATCGTATGCTCTTTCTCCCCTGCCTGTCTGTTCAATGACGGTTGGTACTAAACTCATAAAACTCCTGCCTTTCTTTACAATAAAGAGCTTTCCATATCAGATACAGAAAGCTCCCGATTGCAAAACAAATTATTCAGTAACTTCGGTTACATCTGCACTCTCACGAACGATGTCGAATGCCTTTTCAACCTCAAGATCCTTTCTGAGAGCATCCTCAGAAACAAGCGACTTAACCTTGTCAAGCTCCATCTTGTAGTTTTCAGCCATCTCGTCATATTCCTTAGCAACATCTTCATCTGTTACGGAAACATTCTCAAGCTGAGCTATCTTCTCAAGAGCAAGTCTGAGCTTAACCTGCTTAGCAGCGGGTTCCTTGAAGTTCTCCTTGAACTGTTCGATAGTTGTATTTGTAAACTTGAGGTAATCGTTGATTGTAATACCCTGATATCTGTTTCTGTACTCCCAGTCACGAACGAGATCGTCAACGCGGTTATTTATCATTGCATCGGGGATTTCGCCTTCAAGCTTTCCGATAACAGCATCAGTAAGGTCAGAATCAAGCTTTGCGTCAGCTGCATTCTTTGCACTCTCTTCAAGCTTAGCTCTGATATCAGCTTTGAACTCATCAAGTGTGTCGAAGTCGCTTACATCCTTTGCAAACTCATCGTCAAGTTCAGCGTATTCCTTAGCCTTGATTTCATGGATCTTGCACTTGAATACTGCGGGCTTGCCCTTTAAGTTCTCTGCATTGTAGTTCTCGGGGAATGTAACATTGATATCAAAATCTTCATCAATGCTGTGGCCTATCATACCATCCTCAAAGCCGGGAATGAACTGACCGCTGCCGATTTCGAGCGAGAAATGCTCAGCCTTGCCGCCCTCAAATGCTTCGCCGTCAACAAAACCTTCAAAGTCAAATACAGCTGTATCGCCCTTCTGAAGAGGTCTGTCCGTAACATCGATGATTCTTGCGTCCTTCTCCTGATATCTCTTGAGCTCTGCTGCTACATCGTCGTCTGATACATTCTTGACGGTTTTTTCAATCTTTATTCCCTTGTAGTCGGAAATTTCAACTTCGGGCTTTGTAGTAAATTCAGCCTTGAAAGAAACACCGTTCTCCTTGCTTACTTCGGTAACCTCAATGTTAGGCATATCAACAACTTCAAGAGCCAGCTGATCGATAACTTCAGCAACGCTCTTCTGATACATACCGTTTACAGCATCTTCATAGAATACACCTTCGCCGTATTCAGCTTCAATTATCTTACGGGGAGCTTTACCTTTTCTGAAACCGGGAACACTGATGTTCTTCCTTTTCTTTAAATAAGCTGCCTGTACTGCCTGCTCAAATTCTTCGGCAGATGTCTTGAATTCTACCTCAACGGTATTTGTAGCTGTCTTGTTGTTTGAAATGATCTCCATTTAAAAATCCTCCGTTTTTGCAAAGCCGTGCGGCAATGCGTTAATTTTTATTATTTTATTCCTGCACAAGTACAGGTGTAAATTTAACATAATCAGCCGAAACCATTCTGTAAGTAATTCCGTCACGCTCTCCCTGAAAAGCCTTGTTAAAGCACAGCGCACTGTGAACATGACCATAATAGCAGCGCTTCACGGGATATCTTTTCATTACTTCAAGAATGTAATCGTTGTGCTCATTGCCGTAGATAGGCGGATAATGAATAAACACTACAGGCTCGAGTCCGGTTGCTACAGCAGCCTTTAGCGATGTTTCAAGCCGTCCTGCCTCTCTGAGCAGGACCTTCTCATCCTGCGGCTCTCCGTCATCGTTGATCCAGCCTCTTGTACCGCATATTGCAATACCGAATTCTTCAAATGCATTATTATGCAGTATGCTGATATTGTGAAAACCATTTGAGTTTAAGTAATTATTCATTTTACTGAGCGTAGTCCACCAATAATCGTGGTTACCCTTAGAGATTATCTTTCTTCCTTTAAGCCGTCTGCTGACAAACTCAAAATCGGGAAGCGCTTCACTGAGTGACATAGCCCAGCAAAGATCACCCGGTATCACAACGCAGTCATCTTCGCCGACTACAGCGTTCCAGTTAGCCTCAATACGCTCGGTGTAACGCTCCCAGCCTCCGAAAATGTCCATAGGCTTTGCTCTGCCGAAAGGCAGATGAAGATCCCCCATTGTGAATACTTTCAAAAAAATGCTCCTTATTATTTATTGATGAAATCAAGAACTGCAGCAGCCATATCCTCGGGTTTAATAGAACCTGTAAATCTTACTTCCTTGTTCTTGGTATCCGACAGAGCTTTCGGGCAGGTAGTATTAGTAAGCTTTTCGAGTTTCGATATAAGCTCAAATTCATCAACACCTGCTGTCTCGCCGCCAAGAGCATCATATACCGCAAAGCCGAACTTGTAAGGATTAGCGGTTGAAGCTATCAACGTCTTTGTTGTATCGCCTGTCTTTTTCTTATAATCCTCATACACCTTATAAGCAACAGCAGTATGAGTATCCATAAGGTAGCTGTATTCGTCAAATACTTCCTTGATTGCCGCCTTTGTATCATCATCATTACAGCAACCGGCATAGAAGTAATCCTTGATAGCAGCCTTTACGCTGTCGTTAACCTCGTATCTGCCTTCATTCTTCAGTGAAGTGAACCACTCGTTAATCAGCTTGTCGTCTTCGCCTGTGAGGTGATACAGAAGTCTTTCAAGGTTGCTCGAAATAAGTATATCCATCGAAGGAGAAACAGTTGTATAGAAATGTCTGTTTCTGTCATAAATACCTGTATTAATAAAATCGGTAAGAACGTTGTTAGCATTTGAAGCACAGATAAGCTTGCCTATCGGAATGCCCATCTGCTTTGCATAATATGCGGCGAGAATATTACCGAAGTTACCCGTAGGAACAACAACATTCAGCTTTTCACCGTACTTAAGTTCTCCGTCCTTTACAAGCTGTACATACGAAGATACATAGTAAATTATCTGCGGAGCGAGTCTGCCCCAGTTTATCGAGTTAGCGCTTGAGAAAACAGTATTAGCCTTTTCAAGCTCAGCGATAACGCTCTTATCTGTAAATATCTGCTTAACGCCTGTCTGACAGTCGTCAAAATTGCCGACAACTGCACAAACATTGACATTGCTTCCTTCCTGAGTTGTCATCTGACGCTTCTGCATATTGCTTACGCCGTCCTCAGGATAGAATACCATTATAGAAGTGCCTTCAACATCTTTGAAGCCCTCAAGTGCCGCCTTGCCTGTGTCACCGCTTGTTGCAACAAGAATAGATATCTTCTTACCGTCAATCGTCTTCTTTGCAGAAGTGGTCAGCAAATAAGGAAGTATCTGCAGAGCCATATCCTTGAAAGCGCAGGTAGGACCGTGCCACAGTTCAAGAACATAAGTGCCTGTCAGAAGATGTGAAATCTCGGCAATATTTTCTGTAGCAAAATTCTTGTCATTATATGCACCGTTTACGCAATGCTTTATCTCTTCATCGGTAAAATCCGTAAGGAAGAGCTTGAATATCTCGTAAGCTCTCTGTGCGTAAGACATATCGCACAGCGACATAATCTTCTCTTCGGAAAGCGTCGGCAGATGATCAGGTACAAAAAGACCTCCCTCAGCCGAAAGGCCCTGAGAGATAGCATAAGCACTCGATACATTTACCTTTACATCTCTGGTGCTTTTGTAGTTCATAACAAACATCCTTCTTTTGTTAAAATTGCGTTTCAAAGCCTGTAGTGTCGAATGCGTCTTCATAATATGTAAAATCAGTAACACGCACAGCAGTACCGTCTGAAACCGTCACCTCTGCAATATCATAGCGAGGCTGTAGCTCTATGCCGTATTCGGCAAAATAATAATCGGCAGTAGCAATTATCCTGCCTTTTTTCTTATAACCAACCGCTTCTACCCCGCTTACAAGACTGCCTTTCTTACGAGACTTAACCTCGACAAAAGCAATAATTCCGTCCTTAGTTGCAATTATATCAATCTCACCGCAGGGCTTGCGGTAATTTCTTTTTATTATAGTGTAGCCGTTCTTTTCAAGATAGATTGCGGTAAAATCCTCACCGAGCCTACCTTTTTTGGTTTTGTCATTGCTTATTTTTTTCATTGTAATATTTTACAAGAAAGCTTTTTCTGTGAATATCGCTTGCGCCAAATTTATCAAGCATCTCATAATGGAGCTTAGTTCCGTAGCCTTTATGCTTATCAAAGCAGTATTGCGGATACTTTTCAGCAAGCTCTTTCATATATCTGTCACGGGCAACTTTAGCAAGTATTGAAGCGGCGGCTATTGATGCGCTGGTAGCGTCGCCTTTGATAACCGAAAAAGCCGGAATATCAAGTTCCGGTGTCTTGTTACCGTCGATGAATGCTGCATCAGGTTTTACAGAAAGTCCCTCACAAGCTCTCTTCATTGCGAGCATTGCAGCATTAAGTATGTTTATATTATCAATCTCCTCAACGCTTGCAGTTGCAATACAATAGCTTACAGCCTTTTCACAGATAACATCAAACAGAGCCTCTCGCTTTTTCTCTGTGAGCTTTTTACTGTCATTAATCCCGTCTATTATAACATCATCGGGAAGAATAACGGCGGCGGCATAAACATCTCCTGCAAGAGGGCCTCTGCCTGCCTCATCTATACCGCAGATGACAGCATACTCATTTCTGACAGACTTATCATATTCAAAAAGATCAACCGTGTCGTTACGGCCTTTCGAGAGAGATCCTGCCAAGTTTACCACTCCTGAATTCATCTAAAACGGCAGCTGCCGCACGATCTATGTCAGGCTCACCGCCCGATATAAGCATACCACGCTTACGTGCTATCATTTCAAGATCCGGTTTTTCTGTGTTTTCGTCAAGCTTATAGCGATTAATTACATTATCTTTGTAGTTTTCCCAAAGAAAACCGAGAAGACTGTCAGCAAGCTCGCACACATCCATTACATCGTCCTTGATAGCTCCTGTATATCCAAGCTTTATCGCAACCTGCTGATCATCAAACTTAGGCCATAATATGCCGGGCGTATCAAGAAGTTCAAGCTCTTTATCAAGAGTTACCCACTGTGCGCCTCTTGTAACGCCGGGTCTGTCCTCTACCTTTGTCTTACCTGCTTTTGAAACTCTATTGATAAATGAAGATTTACCTACATTAGGAATACCGACAACCATCACTCTGAGCGACTGACCTATCAGCCCCTTTGCCTTGCGCTTTGCAAGAAGGTCGGAAAGTACTGCTTTCACATTAGGAGTAAAAGCCTTTACTCCCTTTCCGCTTCGGCAATCGCAGACCATAGCCTTGTAACCTTGAGAAGCATAAAATCTCTGCCACTCGGCAGTCACCTTTTCGTCGGCATAATCGCATTTATTAAGAAGAATAATTCTCGGCTTACTGCCTGTGATCTCGCTGATAACTGGATTACGGCTTGATTCCGGTATTCTTGAGTCAACTATTTCGGCAACAGCGTCAACAAGCTTTAAGTCCGCCTGGATCTGCCGTTTAGTTTTAGTCATATGACCGGGGAACCACTGTATATTGGATACCTGTGACATAGCTCCCTCCGATCAGAATGTACTTATAGCTGAAAAAGGCCAGATACGCAGATAAGCTTTACCCATTATATAACGCATATCAACCTGACCTATCTCGTTGCTTCGGCTGTCCTTTGAAGCGTTTCTGTTATCACCCAGAACGAACACCTTGCCCTCTTCAATAGTAACTTCCAGATTATTGGGGAAGTTCTCGGGTAAATTAGTAAGAGTGTTGGTATACGGCTCATCAAGTGCTTCGCCGTTTCTGTATACTATTCCTTTTGCAAAATCAATTTTTATCTTATCGCCGGGG
>JAEDNF010000242.1 GCA_016302655.1 Oscillospiraceae bacterium
GGATATTTCATATATAAAATGGGATATGAATCGCAGTATCTGCGACTGGTATTCTGCCTGCCTTGAAAGTGGGAATATGGGGGAAATGCCCCACAAGTACGTTCTCGGGCTGTATGAGCTTCTTGAAAGGCTCACCCACGATTTCCCCGATGTGCTTTTTGAGGGGTGCAGCGGAGGCGGCGGTCGCTTTGACGCAGGAATGCTATACTACTGCCCGCAGATATGGTGCAGCGATGACACGGACGCCATTGAAAGAACTGTGATTCAATACGGAACATCATTTTTCTATCCTGTTTCGGCGGTAGGTTCTCATGTCTCGGCGGTGCCTAATCATCAGACGGGCAGAGTTACACCCATTGAAACGAGAGCAGTTGTCGCTATGGCAGGAAGTTTTGGCTACGAGCTTGACCTTAATACGCTTTCGGACAGCGAAAAGAATGAGGTAAAAGAGCAGATAGTACGCTTCAAGAAAGACGGTCCGCTTATCCATAACGGGCTATACTACCGACTCAGCGATCCTATTACCGATAAAACCGCAGTTTGGGAGTTTGCTTCGGCAGACGGTAAGGAAGTACTTGTAAACGGAGTAATTTTCCATACCGAGCCTAACCGTACGCAGTACTGCATAAAACTTCGAGGACTTCTTCCCGAAGCAAACTACCGACTTGTCGAAAGCGGCGAAAGCTATACGGGAAGCGCTTTGATGAACGGAGGAATATTACTGCCTGAGTCCGTGGGAGATTATTTTCCTGTTGAAATGCACTTTACTGCCGATATCTGACAGCAGTCCTTTGATATCAAGCTACGCCGAATGAGCAAAGTAAATCGCAAAACGAAACATCGGTATCTCAAAGGAAAACGACACGGATAATTTCAGTATGCAGGTAGCAATGTTTTTTTGATAAGGACTTCATTGTTTAATGGGAATGAAATGGGCAGAGAAGCCTTTTGGTGATTTGTAAATAAACTGACAGAGGAAGACAGAACATGAAGAAATACGATGTAGTTGCATTAGGTGAATTACTGATCGATTTTACCGAAAACGGTTTAAGCGAGAAAGGCAATCCTATACTTGAGGCTAATCCCGGCGGAGCTCCCTGTAATGTCCTTGCAATGCTCACAAAGCTTGGTAAGAAAACCGCTTTTATCGGAAAGGTAGGAAGTGACAGCTTCGGAAAAATGCTGTCGGAAACGATAAAAACCTGCGGTATTTCTGCAAAGGGACTGGTTTTTGATGATAAGGTTCACACTACTCTTGCTTTTGTTCATAAAAAGCCGGACGGCGACAGAGATTTCAGTTTTTACAGAGAGCCGGGAGCAGATATGATGCTTTCGGAAGAAGAAGTAGACGCAGATATAATCAGCTCATCAAAAATATTTCATTTCGGGACTCTGTCAATGACTCATAAAAGCAACAGCGAAGCCACATATTACGCTGTAAATACGGCAAAGGAAAACGGCGTTAATATATCCTTTGATCCCAATCTTCGGGAGCCGCTATGGAAGTCGCTTGACGATGCAAAGAATGCTATGAAATACGGGTTTTCCGTATGCGACATTCTGAAAATTTCCGACAACGAGATAGAATTCTTCACGGGAGAAAAGGACATCGACAAGGGCGTTGAAAAGATACGAAGTGAGTATGATATTCCCCTTATTCTTGCCACTTTGGGCAAAAAAGGCAGCAAGGCATATTGCAAAGATATTATTGTATCGGCGTCGGCATACGAAAATCTCAATGTTATTGACACTACAGGAGCAGGAGATACATTTATGGGCTGTGCGCTTGATTATATCTGCGATAATGGTATAATACTAAATAAGGAGCGCCTTTGCGAACTGCTTGATCGGGCAAATGCCGCTGCCGCAATAATTACCGGCAGGCGTGGTGCACTAAAGGCTATGCCCGAAAAAGCTGAAATAAACAGATTGAGAAACAGTAAACTTGAAATATATTAAAAAGGATGTGAATAATATGATAAAAAAGTATATTTACGGAACTCCCTTCCCTACGGATGCAGTTGTGAAAAACATTGAGGTATCCTCCGATGATCTGCCGTATTTTAAAACTGAAGACAGCGGCACATTTACCTACTGTTTTTCAGACGATGATATTGTATACGGTCTTGGCGAGCAGATTAGGGGCATTAACAAGCGAGGCTGGCAGTATGTAAGCTGGAATTACGACAATCCCAATCATCACGAGGACGCTCGCTCTCTCTACGGTTCCCACAACTTCATTATCGTAAGCGGAAAGCAGACCTTCGGCGCATTTTTCGACTATGCAGGAGAAATTGAATTTGACATAGGCTACACAAAAAGAAGCGAGATGAAGATAACGCCCAAAACAAGCGACCTTATCGTTTATATCATTACGGGTGAAAACGAAAAGGATATTGTAAGGCAGTTCAGACAGCTTATCGGCAGAAGCTATATACCGCCTTTCTGGGCTTTCGGATATGGTCAGAGCCGTTGGGGTTACAAGTGCGAGCAGGATATCCGCACTGTTGCCGAGCAGTACAAAGCCGCAGGAATACCCCTTGACAGCATATATCTGGATATCGACTATATGGAGCGCTACAAGGATTTTACCGTAGACAAAGAGCGTTTCCCCGACCTTGAAAAGCTTGCCGCTGATATGAACGAGCAGGGTATTCATCTTGTTCCGATTATCGACGCAGGAGTTAAGATCGAGGAGGGTTACGAGGTTTACGAGGAGGGCGTAAAGAACAACTACTTCTGCAAAAACGCCGAGGGCGGAGATTTTGTCGGCGCGGTATGGCCGGGCAGAGTGCACTTCCCCGATTTCCTTAATCCCGAGGCAAGAAAATGGTTCGGCAATAAGTATGCTGTTCTCACAAATATGGGAATTGAGGGCTTCTGGAACGATATGAACGAGCCTGCGATCTTCTATACCGAAGACAGACTTGCCGATACCTGC
>JAEDNF010000243.1 GCA_016302655.1 Oscillospiraceae bacterium
CGAAACATCTTCTGCAGTCCGGACAGGCTGTAATGCACGGCGTCGGCACATTCATTCTGCGTGATTTCGTTGCAGAGATTCATTTCAATATACTCAAGCACCGAGAACAGTACTTCTGCTTTTTGTTCCATCATATTACACCCCTTCGTGTGTTAATAACGATCGTTACAATCATATTATAGCATCCGCCGCAAGCGATAACTTGATAATTTGAGTAAAATGATTCAAGGCAGATATATAGCACTCTAAGCAATGCATAAGAAGTTATTCTTCGTTTCTGAAAGCCGACGGAGTTATACCCTCGTATCTTTTGAACAGCTTGCAGAAATAACTTGCAGTACAAAATCCCGTTTCTGCGGCTATCTCCTCTATACGCATATCGGTACCGGTCAGCAGCTCCTTTGCCGCTTGTATGCGCCGCTTTGCTATGTATTCCATAGGCCTGCTACCGAGAATTTTCCTGAACAGCAGACACAGATACTGTTTTGATACTCCGCAAACGGCGCATAAATCATCCATAGAAACAGCAGATGTGTAATTTTCATTGATATAGTCAAGAGCTTTCATAAGTGCAGAATTAGGTGCCTGCGAAGCTTTATTCTCGGAAATAAGGCGATAGAACTCAATAAGAAAATCGTACAAATACCCCGACGCTCTGTAGTTACCGAAAACGCTGTCGGCTCTTATTGATTCATGCATTTTTCTGAAAATACGGTCGAGCGTTTTCAGTTCAACGAGTTCAAATATCTGAGGCTTAATAAGTCCGAAATGTTCCAGTATCTGCTCTGCCGCATATCCTGCAGGTACTACCCAGTGTATATCCCATACATCGTTGTCAGGGTAATATTCATGCGGATATAAAGCCGGCATATAAATAGCCGTACAGGGCGAAATATGAATTTTCTTTCCATCGATTATCAGCATACCGCCGCCTTTAGTGCAATATAATATCTGAGGACAAGGATAACCTTCCGTTCTCACTATATGATCCTGACAATCATGCTGTCCCATATTGAGAAGGAAAAGAGGCAGGTCTTTCTCTGTGCGTATGATAGGATAGTCGCAAAAGAACATTTTCACGCTCTCACTTTCATATTGTTATATTACAATAATATCATTTATTGACGATAGAGTCAAGCAAGATTATAATTATATAAAAGAGTACCTCCCCCACTTTCGGTAAACTTAAGGAGTATAAAATGGATATAAAAAAGATTTCAGCCATAGACTCGCCAAAAAGTCACATGATATTTCACGAAGACCCTCAGCAGCTGCATATTAATACCCTTTCAAAGCACTGCTATTTTGTTCCGTTCGGAATAAATCAGAATCCTTTTGCAGACAGAGAAAAATCCGACCGCTTTGAGCTTTTGAACGGGGACTGGGATTTTCGCTATTATGACAGTATAATTGATATGGATGACGATTTCATCAATATGCCGTATGACAAGAAAATACCCGTGCCTTCAAACTGGCAGCTTCACGGATATGACAAACCGCAGTATACAAATGTATGCTATCCTATTCCGTATGATCCGCCTTATGTACCCGATGATATTCCTGTCGGAGTATACAGCCGCAGTTATAATTATACGGCGGACAGCTTTGACCGCATACTTGTTTTTGAGGGCGTGGACAGCTGTATTTATCTATATGTAAACGGCAGATTTGTCGGCTATTCTCAGGTTTCGCACAGCACATCCGAATTTGATATAACACCTTTTCTTATCGACGGAGAAAACAATATCACAGCCGCCGTACTGAAATGGTGTGACGGAACATATCTTGAAGATCAGGATAAATTCAGACTGTCGGGTATTTTCCGTGATGTTTATATCCTGTCCCGACCGCAAAAAAGAATAGAAGACTATACCGTAAAAACTGTTCTTTCACAGGAAGACAATACAGCGGATATTATTCTGACCGTACACGGAATTAATGCCGAAGCTGAACTTTGTGACGCAGACGGAAACCTAATAGCAACGATAACTGTTCAGGACAACTCCCCTGCCGTAATACATATAGACGATGCGAAGCTATGGTCTGCCGAAACGCCTTATCTTTATTCTCTTACTATAATTTCCGGAGATGAAAAAATCGGAGAGCGAGTAGGACTGCGCAGAGTTTCTGTTGAAAACGGCGTAGTAAAGATAAACGGCAGAGCTGTAAAATTCAAGGGAGTAAACCGTCATGACAGTTATCCTGATACCGGATATTATGCCTCTGTCGGACAGATGAAGAAAGATATCGTGCTTATGAAAAAGCATAATATCAATGCAGTAAGAACATCACATTATCCAAATTCTCCGCTGTTTTACAAGCTATGTGATGAATACGGACTGTATGTTATAGATGAAGCGGATATGGAGTCTCACGGCTGTGTTGAAGTATATAACAACTTCAGATGGGATACGGAGGGAGGCTACAACGGTATTGCTCTGCTCGCATCGGACAAACGCTTCTCCAAGGCGATAACAGACCGTGCTGAGTCGCTTGTAAAGCGTGATATCAACCGCCCCTGCGTAGTTTTCTGGTCTCTCGGAAACGAAAGCGGCTACGGCACAAATATGCTTGCGGCAGGAGAGCTTGTAAAGTCGCTTGACAGCTCAAGGCTTCTGCACTATGAAAGCACGCACAAGCTTGATGATACCTCTGACGAGATACTTGATGTTGTTTCGCAGATGTACACTTCCCCCGAAGATATGATGAAATATCTCGAAAATGACAAGGAAAAGAGACCGCTTATCCTTTGCGAATACTGTCACGCTATGGGAAACGGTCCGGGAGATTTAGAAGATTATCATAATATATTCTATTCAAACGAGCGTTTCTGCGGCGGCTTTGTATGGGAGTGGAGCGACCATGCCTGTATACTGGGAGAAACAGCAGACGGAAAAATAAAATACGGCTACGGCGGAGATTTCGGAGAAAAGCACAA
>JAEDNF010000244.1 GCA_016302655.1 Oscillospiraceae bacterium
CCCAAGAAACCCTAATTCCGGGAAAGTAATGAAGAAATGCGGAATGAAGTATGAGGGTACTATGCGAAGCTCAGATCGGAACAATCAGGGAATCTGTGATGCTTGTTATTATGCATTGTTAAAGTCAGAACATTAAATTCCCATCTCCGCTCAGTATTACCCCCGCCGTCAACGAAGCTTTAAAATAAAGCAAACATTTTAAAAGGCGGAAATGCGAGTCGAGGCACTCGACAGGCGGAATTCGCCGTCGGGCGTACCCGACAAGGCGGAAATGCGAGTCGAGGCACTCGACTATTTCAAAGCGATTGACATTGATATATTTCTATGTTTAGATATATCTATATAAGAAAGGAGTTGTTTCTATGGAAGCACTAAAAACAGTGTGGGACTTTTTTCAAAATGAAATTCTTGGAATGGCGTGGCTCTATAGGCTTATAGGCGGTCTGCTGAATACGCTCGGTCTTGATACATCGGAGCAAATCGGGGGCAGTATTCTGTTTTTCGTCTATGATATGATAAAAATTATGGTACTGCTCGGCGTGCTTATTTTCATCATTTCGTACATTCAGAGCTACTTCCCTCCCGAAAGAACAAAGAAAATTCTCGGCAGGTTTCACGGTATCGGCGCAAATATCATAGCCGCACTGCTCGGAACGGTAACGCCGTTCTGCTCCTGCTCATCTATACCGCTGTTCATCGGCTTTACAAGAGCCGGATTGCCGCTTGGAGTTACATTCTCGTTTCTGATATCTTCGCCGATGGTCGATCTCGGAAGCCTTGTACTGCTTATGAGCATATTCGGCTGGAAGGTTGCGCTGATATATGTTATTGTCGGCTTGGTTATTGCCGTTGTCGGCGGCACGCTGATAGAAAAACTCCACCTTGAAAATCAGGTCGAAGATTTTATCCGAAACGGCAAGGCTATCGATATTCCTCAGCAGGAGCTTCACTTCAAGGATCGGCTGAAATATGCGTGGAAGCAGGTCTGCGGCACGGCTAAAAAGGTCTTCCCGTATGTCGCTGTCGGCGTTGCTATCGGCGCTGTTATCCACAACTGGATACCGCAGGAATTTATTATAAGCACTCTGGGCGGCAACAATCCTTTCGGCGTTGTTATTGCTACGGTTGCCGGAGTACCGATGTATGCGGATATTTTCGGAACGATACCGATTGCCGAAGCTCTGCTCGGCAAAGGCGCATTGCTTGGCGTTGTGCTTTCGTTTATGATGGCGGTAACTACGCTATCGCTTCCGTCAATGATAATGCTCAGAAAAGCAGTTAAACCGAAGCTGCTCGGCATATTCATTGCAATATGCACGGTAGGAATAATTATTGTCGGTTATGCGTTCAACGCATTGCAGAATATCTTGATTTAACAGGAGGAACTTAAAATGTCATTATTCAACTTTGGTAAGAAAAAAGAAGGGGAAAAGAATACCGCCGTTTGCGATTGCGCTTGCGGCTGCGGATGTACCGCAAGCGAAGCAAACGAAATCAAAACCGCCTGCTGTCCCGAAGCAAAAGACGGAATCTGCTGTATTAAAGTGCTTGGAGCTGGCTGTAAATCCTGCCACGAGCAGTACGAAAATGCAAAAGAAGCTGTGCAGAAAATGGGATTATCCGTTGAGGTGGAATATATCACCGATATGGAAAAGGTGATGGAATACGGCGTTATGAGTATGCCGGCTATTGTGGTAAATGAAAAGGTCGTATCAATGGGCAAGGTGCTGAAAACTGCGGATGTTATTAAGCTTATCGAAAAGGAAAGCGTGTAATATGAAAAAGGTCGCTTTTATCTGCATTCACAATTCCTGCCGAAGTCAGATAGCCGAAGCACTCGGCAAGCACTTAAGGGGCAATGAATTTGACTTCTGCTCTGCCGGAACCGAAACCAAACCGCATATAAACGCTGACGCAGTAAGGCTTATGAAACAGCTTTACGGCATCGATATGGAGCAGACGCAGTACAGCAAGACTTTTGATAAGATACCCTCCCCCGACATAGCGATTTCAATGGGCTGTGATGTAGGCTGTCCTTATATCGGCAGGGATTTTGACGATAACTGGGGCTTGCCCGATCCGACAGGAAAAAGCGATGATGAATTTATCGCAGTAATAAAGTCTATCGAGAAGAAGATAACAGAGCTTAAAGCCCGATAAGCCGGGCGAACACACCATAGAAGAGCCGAAAAAGGCGAAAAGCACTTCACGGTCGGCTATTTTTTCACCTTGCAAAATATAGACAAATCGGATAAATTGTGATATAATTAAGCGGCGGACAGAAATCCTGTCAACTGCGTCTTTTCAAGGAGGAAAGTTCAAGATGAACTACAACAATAACAATTTCAATCAGATGTACGGAAATCAGGGCGGCTATGCTCAGCCCAACATATCCGCACCGTCAATTATATTAACAGTAAACCCGATACCTTCAAACAATCACAACGACCCGTGGCCTACGGGTACATATACCAATACGGTAAATATAGATTATTTTACAACGATACATTTTCATGTGATGCTGAACACCGCGGCTCTGAGATACAACAGAATGATAAGAGCCATAATGAACATTTATGACAGTAATAATGTACTTGTATTCAACGATGTAACCGATTATGAATGGCAGAGCGATTATGACCGTTTATCAAACGGCTGGATACTAAGAGGCGACGATGGCTCCCGTGTTCAAACCGGTCAGTATACCGCTGAGTTTATAGTAGAAAACAGCGTTCCGGTCAGATGTCCGTTCTTTGTTACTTCGGATAGTTATGTTGCTCCCCAATACCAGCCTCAGCAACAGCAGCCACAGCAACAACAGCAGATTCCGGCACCGCCGCAAAACAGCAGTGACAGCCGCAGTCAGCGTATCAAACAGCGTATGATGAACAAGTATACTAAATGATCCGTTTATCACGGATA
>JAEDNF010000019.1 GCA_016302655.1 Oscillospiraceae bacterium
CTGAAACTTGTCCGGACTGTGGATTTCCTGTAAAAAGTTATTATGACAATTTAAAACTAGAAAAAGAAAAACAAGAGATTTTAGAAAAACAAATGCAGCAAAAAGAACAGGAATCAGAACGCCAAAATAAAATGATTGAAGAAATGAAGGCGAAAAAGCAAGCAAGGAGAAACAAATTATTTGGTTCACCATTAAAGAAAGTGTTGTGGGTTTTTTCTGGTTGTTTGCTGTTATTCTTAATTATCATCTTGTGTGTGTTTCTAAGCAATGAAATTGCTTTTTCAAAATTACAAAATCACACAAAAATGTATTGCAATCGCGCAATTTATGAGGTAGAACAAATACAAGATAAGATAGAAAAGATTGATGTTGTTTATGGTACAACGGAGAGCGATGATGAAGTAGAAAATATAAGAATACAACTAAATGTACTGACAAATTATTGCAATTGGGTAGATGGCGACATTAAAACAAACGATAAAATGTCAGAAATTGCCGATTTAACCATTAAACAAAATACCACATATCAATCGTGGGATGATTATAAGAAATTCATTAAAGAAACATATCTGATATGTGATACCAATGAAGAATCTGCGGAAACACTGGTAAAAGATAATGCTTATAAATCCGCAGAGGAAAGGCAACAAGATATTAGAAGCCATAGTTTGATTGTTTCTTCAATATCTCATAGTTCTTCTACTAACTATTATAATGTGTATGGAACAGTTACCAACAATACAGAAAGCACTGTAAGGTTCGTAAAAGTTAAAATTTGCTTACTAGATGCGGGTGATAATGTAATAGATACCGATACAACGTATGCTTGTGGTAGTGAAGGTTTAAAGCCCGGAGAATCGTCAAAATTTGAATGTTACATAAAGAAAGATTCTAGAACTGATAGCTTTCAAGCGTCAATTTATGATTATGACTAAAAAGTAAAATCACTCTCAGTAAAATGAGGGTGATTTTGCTTTAACTTGTCTTTTAATATAAGCAAAAATGATTTTGGTGTTTTATCTCATTATAAAGTAAAAAATGGAACTTCTGTTTAAAACTACCTTCAACATCCGCCGTCAACGCAAGTATAGCAAAACTCAAACAGTCAGAACGGCGAATTTGTAGCGGCACACAGTCGCTTACTCAATATTCTGTATCTGCTCTCTTATCTTCTCAATCTCGCTCTTCATATCCACAACAAGCCTTGTTATGCGGATATCTGCCGCCTTTGAGCCGATAGTGTTGGTTTCTCTGTTGATTTCCTGTACAAGAAAGTCGAGTTTTCTTCCTATCTCCTTGTCGCTGTCGAGCATATCACGAAGCTGTGCAAGATGCGAATGGAGTCTGACCGTCTCTTCGTCTACCGCCGTCTTTTCGGAGAAAATAGCCGCCTCGGTGATTATTCTCTGCTCGTCGATATCCGAAGAGCCGAGTATCTCTTTAAGCTTATCTTCGAGCTTCTTGCGGTATGCGGCGGTGCTTTCGGGAGAATATACTTCGACCTTGTTTACCATATCCTCAATTACTGCCGCCTTTTCAAGCACATCCGCCTTTAGTGCGGCGCCCTCAGTTTCACGCATTGCAATGAACTTATCAAGTGCGGCACTTGCTACGGAGGAAATATCCTTCCACAGCTGTTCCTCGTCGGCTTCTTCCTTTATTACGGTGAAAACATCGGGTATTCTGAAAAGGTCGGATGCGGAAAGATCGTCGGTTATGCCGAGATCGGGCACAATTTTGCGTATAGCCTCAATATACTGCGCCGCTACCTGCTCATTTACCGTAACCGAAGTGTCCCTTACATCTATATTGTATACAAGCAGAGAAAGCTCGACCTTGCCTCTTGTTATCTTCTCTTTGAGAAGTGATTTAAGCTGAGCTTCAAGGTACTGAAAGCTTCTGGGAAGCTTTGCGGAAAACTCAAAAAACTTATGATTTACGCTTCTTATTTCGACAATTATCTCTCTGCCGTTTATAACAGCCTGTTCTCTGCCGAAGCCTGTCATACTTCTTATCATATTGATAGTTCCCTTTCTTATAGCTTAAGCTCGCCGCTTTCGAGCATTGACTGTGCGGCAAGCAGTATTCCTGTTTTACCCGACGGGTAAGTGATTCCGCCCTGAAGCCATACCGCATACGGCTCTCTCAGCGGTGCGTCGGCAGACAGCTCTATGCTTGCGCCCATTGTAAACGCCCCTGCCGCCATAATGACCTTGCTGTCATAACCGGGCATATCCCACGGCTCAGGTGTTGCCATAGAATCTACGGGCGAACCGTTCTGTATGCCCTTGCAGAAAGCACAGAGTGCATCGGGCGTTCCGAGCTTTATTGCCGCAATTATATCCGTTCTTTCGCTGTTATACGCAGGGAAAGTTTCATATCCGAGCAGAGAGAAGAAGGCGCAGGCAAACACCGATGTCTTTACGGCACTCTCCACTATCTGCGGAGCAAGGAAAAATCCGAGATACATACCTCTGTTCTCGTCAAGCGAACAGCCGACCTCCTTGCCCGTTCCTACGGTAGTAAGCCTGTAACTGCAAAGCTCAACAAGGTCTTTTCTGCCTGCGATATAGCCGCCCGTACGGGCAATAGCGCCGCCCGGGTTCTTGATAAGACTGCCGATTATAAGATCGGCTCCGACTTCGGTAGGCTCGCGCTTTTCCACAAACTCGCCGTAGCAGTTGTCTACCATTACTATGGCGTCGGTATTTACGCTTCTGACAGCGTTTATTATTTCTCCTATCTTTGAAACGGATAAAGAATCTCTCAGCGAGTATCCTCTTGAACGCTGAATATAAGCCACTTTACAGCCTTTTGCGCATGCTGTCTTTATTCCTTCAAAATCGGGTGTTCCGTCGGGAAGAAGGTCTACCTGTGCATATTTCACGCCGAATTCCTTAAGCGAGCCGCCGTGCTCTCCGCCGATCACCTCCGACAAGGTGTCGTAAGGTGCGCCTGTAAGGCAAAGGAGCGTATCTCCCGGTCTTAATACGCCGAACAAAGCGGTAGACAGCGCATGAGTACCGTTTACGAAGCTGTGGCGCACAAGAGCGTCCTCTGCACCGAAAACCTCAGCGTATACCGCATCGAGCTTGTCCCTGCCGTCATCATTGTAACCGTAGCCGATAGTACCCTTGAGGTGCATCTCGCTTACTCTGTTGTTTATGTAGGCAGAAAGCACCTTGTTGCCGTTATACTCGGCTATTTCGCTTATTTTTGCAAACTGCTGATTTGCAAGTTCTTCTGCCTGATTTGCCTTTTCAAGCAGTCTTTTATCAATGTTAAAAAAATCCATATATTACCTTCTTATTTCATAGAATGTCTGTATTTTTTCAAAGCCGATTTTCCGATAAAAACCGCATAGTTCTTCACGGCATAGCACAGCGGCATTTTCATATTTATCAGCCGATATAGCCGCTATTCCTCTTACTACAGCCTCGCCGAAGCCTTTTTTCTGCATATCTTTTCTTACCGCTATATGCGACAGATAGCAGTTATTTTCGTATCCGTATAGCATTATGCCGCAGGCGGCAGGAGCTTCGTCATAAGTTGCAAGCATAAGTTTGCTTATACCGTGCCTTACCATATGGCAAGTATCCGTGTACCAGCTGTCAAAATGTTCGTCAGATAGGTCAAAGCCGCTTTTCAGTATACCGAACACGGTTTTATAGTCTTCGGTGAGATTTGCAGAACCGCACTTTGCTATATCCTTTGTGCGTGCGGTCATAAGGCAGAGCTTTTCCGCAGTATCACCGAGATCGATATTAGTCAGTATCGAACTGCATCCAAGCGTTTCTCCAAAGCATATAAGCGAATCGCTGTCGCCGAAGCTTTCACTGCAGTACGCATAAAGCTCACCGCCGTAATACATCGCCAGCATTCCGTCACCCTCGTAAAAAGTGCAGAAGTCATAACCGGTTCCGTAAGCCTCATAATACGCATATATCCGCCCGACTATCACATCGGATAACGGATAATCGGGCGGTAACGAGCCGTATATTCGTTTTATCATGATTTTTCACATAGTGCGAGATACATTTCGTATGCAAGCTTTGCTGTGCTTTCTGCGTCGCTCTTCTTTATCGTACAGGACGGCGAGTGCAGATATCTGCACGGTACGGAAAGCGCAACCGTTCTTATACCGCCGACGGAAGTATGGATAGCTCCGCTGTCGTTTCCTCCTGCAACAAGAGTCTTTGTCTGACAGGAGATATCCGACTTCTTTGCTAAATCAAATCCAAGGCGGTAAAGCTCTCTGTCATAGATAGTGCCTCTGTCCATATAGCTTATTACACAGCCGTCTCCGAGCTGGCAAACCCGTTTTTCTCCGTCATTGCCCGAAAAATCGCAGGCAGTAGTAGTTTCAAGCACTATCGCATAATCGGGATGCACCGTGTACGCCGCAGTTTTTGCGCCCCTTGTGCCTATCTCCTCCTGCACGGTAAATACGCAGGTCACATCATAAGGAAGGGGCTTGTTCAGCATATCTATCATTATAGCACAGCCTACCCTGTCATCAAGTGCCTTCTCACGAAGATATCCGTCGCCGAGCTCGGTGTAGTTGCTCTCAAAATAAGCGCAGTCGCCGAGCGACACATATTTCTCTGCCTCCGCTTTTGATGAGGCACCGATATCCATAGTAAGCGAATCGAGTTTTACAGGCTTTCCCCGTTCCTCTTCCGACTGTTGATGAACGGCCTTTCCGCCGATAACGCCCACCGTACCGTTTGAAAAGTGAAGCTGTCTGCCGACAGCGACCTCGTGATTTATACCGCCGACTGCGGAGAGCTTCAGCAGACCGTCATCGGTAATATATGTCACAATAAAGCCGACCTCGTCCTGATGTGCGGCAAGCATTACTCTATTCTTCGGCGTTTTCTCGCCCTTTTTAAAGACAATGATGTTTCCAAGAGCGTCGACATTTGCTTCACAGTCCTCGGGGAGCATTGACAGTATGAGTTTTGTGACTGCCCTTTCATCACCGCTTGTTCCGTCTGCGGCACAAAGTTCTTTTATTATCTCAAACAGCTCAGGCATTATCAGCACCGCCTTTCATGGCAAATTCAGCAATAAGCCTTGCCGTAGACATAACATCTTCGGTATCGATTATTTCTGCCGGAGTGTGCATAAATTTCAGCGGAATTGATAATGTGCAGGCCTTTGCGCCCGACTTGTTCACGCTGATTGTATCCGCATTTGTTCCTGTCTCTCCGCCCATTACTTCAAGCTGATACGGTATATCGTTTTCTTTTGCAAGGCAGATAAGACGCTCTGACAGCTCACGGGACAAAGACGGAGCAATTCCTATCATAACGCCCTTTGACATATCGGCGCACTTTGCTCTGTCGCTGTCGGGAGTTTTTGCAAAGCTGACATCCATTTCAAGTACATAATCGGGATCAAGGTCGTATGCGGCTATCTTTGCCCCACGCTCGCCTGTTTCCTCCTGAACGGTAAACGAAACATCAATATCAAACGCAAGCTCCTTGCCGCTCATCATTTCAAGCGCACACAGTATTGAAGCAACACCGCACCTGTCGTCAAGCGCACCTGCGCAGTATCTTGTACCTATCAAAGCTGTCGGCTCGCAGTCAAAGGTTATCCTGTCGCCAAGCTCGACTATCTTACTGAGCTGCTCCTTAGTAAAGCCGGTATCTATAACCATATCTTCTATTTTTAAAGCGCTGTCGCCGCCCTTTACATGAGGCGGAAGTACAGACACCGTACCTTTTATCTTTTCTTTACCATGAATAGTCACGCTCTGTGCGGCAAGCACACGCCTGTCAGGACCACCTACAGCGCCGACCTTTATAAATCCTGCGTCATCGATATAAGAAACGATAAGTCCTACTCTGTCTATATGGGCATCAAGCAGCAGTTTTGGCTTTTTGCCGCTTTTGGCAATATGTCCGATAACACTTCCGAAATTGTCAATATAGCAGTCATCGGTAAATCTGCGGAGCATTTCAAGTGCGGCTTGTGAAGCACTTCGCTCGTCGCCCGATACTCCGTCAACGCTGCAAAGGGTATACAGCATCTCATTTATATTCATTGTCATCTTTCTTTCACAGGCTTAGTACAAGCCGTCCATTTTTATCTTTTCCTTTACTCTCTCAAGCTCGGCGATAAACTGCTCGTCAAGCTTGCTAAGGCTGTAGCCCTTGGGGAATATCAGGACATCCTTATTCACTTTATACGGTGCGTCGCATCTGAGCTGAACCATTCCGTGCTGTTCAAGACAGCTCTTAGGAACGGGAGATACCCACATATATGTGTTGTTGATATTTCCGAGCAGGTCGAACTGACTTCCTCTTTCATAAACATATATGCGCTTTTTGCGGTGCTCCGCTACGCTTGATTTTGACACTTTGGAAAATGACAGCGACGGCACGGAAAGGTCTCCGTGAACTATCTCGATATAATCTTCAAGATCGGAATATTTGACGATCCCGTCGGGATTGTTTTTTGCAAGCGGGCTGTCCTTGTTTACAAGCAGACGGTATTCAAACTCCCACAAAGGACGGTATTTAAGATTCTTGCCGTCAAGCATGGCAAAATACTGCTTTTCGTGGATGTTCTGATATCTTATTATGCCCAGCTTGAAGTCATAATTCAGGATGTTGTTTACGGCATCCATCGAGTTAGTTTCTTTGAAGTTAATCGATATCTCCTTGTCGGTGTCAAGCAGACTGACAAAGTTTGAAAACGCCTTTGTGATATAGGTCGCTCTCGGAACGGATATGCTGAAGCGTACACAGTCGTCTACCTTAGGCTTATACAGCGATACCATTTCGTCAAACTGTTCGAGTACGGCTCTTGCGTAGCCTAAAAACTCGCCGCCCTTTTCGGTAGGTGCGACTCCCTTTGTAGTCCTTCGGAAGATAGTTATTCCTATCTCGTTTTCCAGCTCTTTTATAGCCTTGCTGAGATTAGGCTGTCCCATAAACAAATTGTTTGCTGCCTTTGTGATCGAACCCGTCTTTTCTATCTCGACCGCATACTTAAGATGCAGAAGATTCATTAAAAGCCATATCCTTTCTTGCAGAGGCAAATCCCTCTGATTAATTATAACCCGTAAATGCTAAACCGTGCAGTTATTTCTGCACTTTAGCGTCAATATCAGCAAATGTCTGAATAGCCTCTGTTATGGTCTTTTCGTGAGCCAGCATACCATACTTGTCAACTTCCGACTTGTTCTTTTCTCCGTGAGTAAGACAGCCTGCGCCGCCTATACATCCGCCTACGCACGCCATACCTTCAATAAAGTTATTCGGCAGAGCGTTCTTGGAAGCACGCATAAGCGCACGCTTGCACTCTTCAATGCCGTCGCAGGAAATGCCGTTAAGTACAAATTCTTCGTTGCCCTGCTCCTTGAGCGCCTCGGATACCGCATCGGCAAGTCCTCCGCACCGTGCAAATATTCTGCCGTAATATGAAGCGTTGTCAAGCGCTGTGCCGTCAAGCTCTGCAAGCTCTATATCCTTGCTGTCGAATATAGCCTGAAGCTCTTCAAATGTCATTGCAAAGTCCACATAAGGCTTTACGGTGTCCCACTTGACTTCCATTTTCTTTGCGGTGCAGGGACCTATGAACACTATCTTTGCCGTAGGATCGTTTTCCTTTATGTAGCGTGATATTTCCGCCATAGGTGAAAGATTGTGCGATATTTTATCTTTAAGCATCGGGAAGGATTGCTTGATATACATCACAAACGCAGGACAGCACGAGCTTGTAAGGAAGCCCTTTTCGGCAAGCTCCTGTGCCTCCTTGTATGCTACCATATCTGCGCCCAGCGCCGCCTCAACAACGCTGTGGAAGCCGAGCATCTTTATAGCGGTAACCACCTGGTCGAGTTTTGCATAGCTGAACTGGCTTGCTATAGAGGGTGCAACAACGGCATAAACCTTATAATTGCGGTTATTATCGCTTTTCTTCAGCGTATCGATAATATCCACGATATATGACTTATCGCTGATCGCTCCGAACGGGCAGGTATATACGCACGCACCGCAGGAAATGCACTTGTCGTTATCGATATGTGCGGCGGCAGAGCTTGCGTCGGTTGCCCTTGAGATAGCGCCTATCTTGCAGGCTCTCTCACACGGACGCTTGAACTCAAGTATCGCTCCGTAGGGACAAACTTTGGCGCACTGACCGCAGTTTACGCACTTCGACTTGTCAATATGTGCCTTCTGACGATCGTCAAAAGAGATAGCGCCCATACGGCAGACATCTTCACAGCGGTGAGCTATACAGCCTCTGCACGCCTCGGTGACATCATAGCCGCCTACGGGACATTCATCGCAGGCAATATCTATTACTTCTATTACATTCGGATTTTCGGGATCGCCGCCCATAGCGATCTTTATTCTTTCGGATACTATTGCTCTTTCTTTATAGATACAGCATCTCATGGTAGGCTTATCCTTGACGATGTTCTTTGCTACATCGTTGAAGAAGCTGAAAGAGTCAGCAGGCTTTTCCGTACCCTCGGTTGCCCATGCGTGCCTTGCAACCTCTCTGAGCACCTTATACTTCAGATACTGCACCTTTGTGTCGAATTTTTTCAGTTTCTTGTCCATATTTTTCTTTTACGGCTCTTTGTCCGTATATGCTCCTTTCGTTGTTACTTTTTCTTTTGTTCCGTCTGTTCTGCTTCTTTCTACGATAACTTTTGTTATCAGAAATAACTTACTTTTATCTTTTTGCCCATTGATTTAAGGCATTTGCTCAGCTCGTCAACGAGCTGCATTTTTATATTGAATGTGATAGGAAGATTCGGGTTCTGATGAGCCGCATTTACCGCCCTGCCGACATAGAAGTTGATGTCGGTAGCGTCTTCAAACAGCATCCTCGCAATGCACGAAGCGCCGTCCTGCAAAATCGTCCAATCGTCATACAGCTTGTTCTCACCGAGATAGTCCTTTGCATAGTCAAGCACTCTGCTTATCGTTACAACGCCCTCTGTTACAAGGTCAACGCCCTCTATAGTCGCCATCGGCGGTATGTCGGGGCTGATATAATCAAGACAGGGTATTACAGGCTTGCCCAAAAACTGACCTGTCAGCGTGGAGGTCGTTCCGCCGCACACGATATGCTTTCCTTCTTTTGAGAAGAACAGCGTCAGCATCTTGTTTAGGTCTTTAGGATCGGAGGGAGGGCCTATCATAAGGTTTACCTGCTCACGCTCACGAATCTTTATTACGCCTACCGTAGTATCATCTCCGGGCGAACCGCCGTACAACCTTACGCACTCATCAAGCAAAATGGTGGCAAGCGCCTTTGCGGAGTATTCTCTGTCGTATACGCCCTCCATAAATTCTATTATATTATCTCTCTGCCATCCGAAATTGAGCGATGAGCCGACTCCTGCATAGATAGCGCCGTCGCTGGTCGTGATAAAAGTATCATCAAGCTTCAGCGGTATCTTGGAGTGATATATCGTCTTTCCGTCTATCTGGTTTATCGTTTTGGGATAATCGTAGTTCTTGCCGTCACGCAGCATTATCACCTGCGGATTATCGTACTGTATTATCTCTGCCTCTTTGTTGTTTACCACTCTTATTATGGTAAATGTTGAATATGCCACCTTACGCACATCGCAGACCGGAAGAGTCGCCACCATAGTAGCAACGCAGTCCTCAACGCTCATGCTGTTCGCCATCATAGTGGATATTATCTTTGAAGTCAGAGTGGAAAGTATCGAAGCCTTGACTCCGCTTCCCAGCCCATCAGCCAGCACGAACACAATTGAGTTTTCGTCCTGTTCCACAAGCTCGACATGATCTCCGCAGAGCTGTTCGCCGTGCTTGTTGACGCTGAGATATCCGATATCGGTGCAGAAGCTGAACGCTTTACTGTTCATCATTTGACAGATTCTCCTTGAGCTTTGTCAGTGCGACCTTTGTTTCGGCGGTCGTTTCACCGAGAAGCGACGCAATCTCCTGTACTACACGCATCTGCTTTTCAATTACCTTGTCGGTTACTGCGATAGTCTCGGCGGCGTTCTTCTCACGCTTTGACCGTGAGATCTCTTCGCCCGTAATATCACGCATTATCGACATTATGATATGATAACTCTTATCGTAGATTATCGTCTCTTCAACATATTTTCCGTATTCGGCAAGATATGTACGTTTGTTATGAATATCCACGCCGGTGCTCATGACCTCAAGATAAGCAACCGGATCGAGAATACGCACTACAGGACATCCCATGATATCCGACAGGCTCTTGATATTCATTATCTCTCTTGCGGCCTTGTTTATCTGCTGTACTTCAAGGTCTTCGCTCAGCACCATTATACCGTTGGGAGTGTTGTTTATTATGTTGTCGGAGAAGCTCTCAGCCTTTTCCTTAAGGTACGGCAGGCACATGGTAAGGTCTGCCTTGCCCTGAAGTATTGCTACCGCTTTTTCACGGCAGGTGTCATAGCCGCAGCTTCCGCAGTTGAGCTCCTGCGAAGGATCGCTCTTGTTCATCTTGCGGAGTATCTCTTCTATAGCCTTACTGCCGGGCATAGTCTTAGGCATACTGATAAACGGCATTGACTTAGTCATATCGCTGAGCTTTGGCGTATCGAATCTGCCGCTTCCCGCAAACTCATCTACCGCTCTTCTCTCATGGATAACGCCTTCGTGCTTTTTATCCATTGCAGGACCGCCTATACAGCTGTTGACGCAGGCAGACATTTCGATAAAGCACTTTCCTACATTGCCGTCTATTATATCACGCAGTGCATTGCGGCAGTTCTCCACGCCGTCTATAGCCATATAGAGATATTCGGGGTTATCCTTGTTCATTGAACGGAGAATGCCCGAAGTCGTGGGGTAGAGCCTTGTTTTTGCTCTGCCTTGTTTGTCGGTGCTGTCGCCCGTAGGAGAAACTTCTATGTTTTCATCCTTAAGCCAGCCTGTCAGCTCTTCAAAGGTAAGGACACAGTCAACCGCACCCTGATAAGCCTCTGCCTCTGCCTTCTTCGAAAGGCAGGGACCGATAAATACCGTCTTGCATCCTGGATATTTCTTTTTCAGCACCTCTCCGTGTGCAAGCATAGGCGATTTTACCTGTGCGAGCATCGGGAGCGCCTCAGGATAATATTTCTGAATAAGAGTGTTTACCGTGTGACAGCAGGAGCTGATGATAACATTATGCTCTCCGTCCGCAACCAGCTTTTCGTACTGCTCTGTAACGAGCTGTGCGCCTTCTGCGGTCTCCTCTGCTCCGGCAAAGCCGAGCTTTTTCAAAGCCTCGTTCATTGACGCAAGTCCGACGCCGTTATAGTTTGCCACAAATGACGGCGCTATGCTTACATAAACGGGGCTTCCCGATGCGATAAGCTCTTTTGCTTTGTCAACATCGTTTCTTATCTGCTTTGCGTTCTGAGGGCAAGCAACAAAGCACATACCGCACAGTATGCACTCATCCTCTACAATATTCGCCTGACCGTCAGAAAACTTGATCGACTTGACGGGGCAATGTCTTATACACTTGTAACAGTTTTTACAGTTAGATTTTTTCAGCCTTAAATAGCTCATATTTTACACCTTGCTATAAGTCTTTGCGGTAAATTTTTCTGCGTTTACAATAAAGCGCTCGTGGGTTCCTTTGCCGATAACGCCTTTTTCATCCTTTGCAATGACTGCAAAAACAAGTCTGCGGTCATCTATTTCGATAAGCTCCGCTTCCGCCGTGACCTTCATACCTACGGGGGTTGCCGCCGTATGCGCTACATCGAGCTTTGTGCCGACAGAAGTCATACCCTCGCCGAGTTTGCCTGAAAGCGCATTGCAAGCCGCCTTTTCAATAAGAGCAATCATTGCGGGAGTGGCAAAAACATCAAGCGAGCCGCTTCCCATCGACTTTGCCGTGTTGGTTTTGTCAACCGTAACTTCCGAAACCGCCTTTATGCCGGTTGTAAGCATTAAAATTCACCTTTCCTTTTCTTAAAGCGCCGTCAGCTTAGATCCGCCAGCACCTTTTCATCAAAAATCTGTCTGAAGTTGCCTTCGGACACTCCGCAGATTATCTCATCGTCGATCTTGACAGATACTCCGTCGGTGCATCTGCCGAGACAGAATGCGGCGCCGAGATTGACCTTATCTTCGAGATTGTGTTCAGCTATGTAAGCCTTTGCCAGCTCAATAATTTTGTATGAGCCTTTGAGGTGGCAGGAGCTTCCTACGCATATGCTGATATTTTTCATATTTTCCGTTTCCTTTCGATTTTCAGAGCGTATCAGAACTTATTTCCGTCCTTGATCTCAAGCTCCAGATTTTTTGAAAGCACCGCAAGAGAAGCCGCAAGATTTTCATACTGGACTATTACATCGGGCGGAACGACAAGATGTACCGGAGCAAAGTTCCATATAGCGAGTATTCCGCACTCTACCATACTGTCGCACACTTCCTGAGCATGCTCGGGCGGAACGCAGATTATGCCTATATGTACATTCAGCCTGCTGCACAGATCCGACATTTTATCAGCCGAAAAAATGCGCTTGCCGTCAACAACGCTCGCATCGGTGTCAAACGCCGCTACAATATTAAGTCCGTAACGGCTGAACTCCTTGTATGAGAGCAATGCCTGTCCGAGTTTTCCTGCACCTGCTATTACTGCCTCTTTTGTGTTGTCGTATCCGAGAAAGCTCTCAAGGTCACGGATTAGCTCGCTTGCAACATAGCCTGTCTTTGGCTTGCCGCCGGTAAGACTTACCGTTGCAAGATCCTTGCGCACCTGAACCTCGTTCAGCTTAAGGTCATTCGCAACGGTCGTTGCGGATATGTTGCGTATTCCCTCAGCGCTTTTTTTCTTCAGATAGTCGAGATAGAAGGGCAATCTCCTCAGTGCCTGTTTAGAAATTGTACCGTTCATTTGTTCTGCCTTTCTGTGCGGAAGATATAATTCTGCCGTCTGTCTATACTTATATCATTATAAAATAAAAAGCAAACAGTGTCAACCGATTTCGGCGAAAATCGTTAAAAATTTATCGATTTCGG
>JAEDNF010000245.1 GCA_016302655.1 Oscillospiraceae bacterium
TATATCACATTTAGACTTTAAGTTCAAGGGTAAAAAGGGAAATTATATATAAATAGTATCGGGCACTTACCTTCGCCTCATTTCCCGGGGTGACTACGGTAAGGATATTGCAAAGAAAAAGTATCTGTTGTGCAAAATAATATAAAACAGTCGAAAAATGTTAAAATGTATTGACAAATACTAAAAGCGTTGATATAATTATAAAAAACGGTTTACTTTATTTATCAAAATATCTGCAATATATTATCACTGTATAAAATCACTTATAAAGGAGCCTTCAATCATGAAAAAGCTATTTTTAGTTATTACGATTTCGGTATTTTGTTTGATGTTACTTTGCTCGTGCAACAGCAACAACGATGTTATGGCGTCTGTAAATGGCGTAAATATACTAAAATCCGATTACGAGATGCGTCTTAAAAGCAATGAGATCATGAGGGAGCTTATGACGGAGGATATAAATGAATCCGAAATCAGCGGTGAAGAGAAAGAAGCTCAGCTAAAGCAAATTGATGAGTATTTCATTACAGATAAGGACGCAATTATGGATAGTTTGATAGAAACTGCATTTATCAACTCCAAATACAATTATATTTCTCATGAGCAAGCAAAAAGCGAGATGGAAAAGCAGATTTTGAGCCTTGATACTTATTCTGACGAATACCCTCAGGTTGCCCAAAATGGTGAGATTATAGATGAGTATATCAAGCGGATGGGACTTACAAAAGAAGAGTACATCGAAATTGCCGCAGATAGCTACGCTTCGTATGTGAATAAGCAAAAGGCAAAAGAAGAGTTCTCAGAAGGAAAGGAGTTTAGTGATGATGACATAGAAAAACAGTTTGATTCATATATCAAACAGGAAATCGATAAAACTATTGTAGTTTACTACAAATAACACGCTGTATCACATAAGCTTTAAGAAAGGAAAAATAGCAGTATGAAACGCATTAAGAAGATTTCAATAATAATGACAGCAATAATGACGGCGGCGGTTACGCTGACAGCATGCCAAAGCAATGCACAAAGCGGTATAAAAGAAGACACTTTGTTTGCAAGGAACTTTATACGAGTGCAGCAGGATATGGCTTCGGCAGGGCTTGGGGCTTTCGGTGACGAGGCTAACAGATATACCGTAGAAGACCTCTCCTCGGTAACCCGGCTTGATACATATCGCTTTGATGAAAGCAAGAATAGCGGGCTTTACGGCGAGGACGGTATAAAGCAGGTTGACAAAGCGTTTTTTACAAACAAGGATTATCCAGACTATGAGTATTTTTATGGCGAAAAAGTCTTATACAATATAAAGAACAATACATATAATATCGTATACGGCGGTGAACTTTCATTCCCGGATATCAGCCTGACTGTAAAAGACAACGGCAGTCTTTATATGCGGATTCAGCCGTTTAATACGGAGAATAACTCTGTAGCCGAAATAAACGGAATATATCCCTCGGATACTCTGTATGAACTGGCGCTTGAACACAGAAAAAACAGAGATACTTCACTTTATGTAACCGATGAACAGCTTGAGAAGATAAAGAGCGAGTTTGCACAGTATATCAAGAATCACTCGTCTGTTTTCGGTGAAGGCTATACCGAAAGCTCTTTTGAAACGTACGAGCTGAATGAAGAAAACGCTTATTATCCTACTATACGCTATACGGCAAAGACAAAAACGCCGACGACTGCCGAAGAGCAGATACTTGATTACAACGATATGTTCTGCACCACCGTGACTATTTGTTATAACGGATGCGACACATTTATATCTATGGACGGTATAGCACCGAATCTTACGAAAACGGGAGCGGTAGATATTCTGCCGTATGAAGAAGCCAAGAAGAAAATGACGGCTAACGAGGGCGTTTATGCTATACAGCCGTTTATCACCGAGAAAGGCGAAGACAAGGCTTATTGTCCGACGAATAATGAGCTTCTGAAAGAAGAATATACAACGGAAAGCGATATGACGCTCACCTATGCATTGACTAAAGCCGGATATATTATCCCTGTTTATGTAGAGAACAGAACCTATAAGCAAGCCGATTCGGCAACTGACAGCCATTATTATGCAGTAATGCCGGCGGCAAGATAACCGCAAAACTTCAGCCTGAGGAACAATATCCGTTTCTCAGGCTGTATTTCTGCATTTACATTTATAAGGCGGTTTTACTTTGTGCCTTTTGCGGTGATACGGTAGCGTGGCTTTTTCTCGCCGAACATCTTCCATCTCAGTACATCGTCTGTCACGATCCCGATAAGAGACAAGAAGAACCATCCCACCGTGAATACGGGGCATATCTGTCCCAAAATATTGAACGGCAGCCTTTCGTAGTTCCATACATTCCAGCCAAGCCCGATGTTTACTATGCATCCGCAGATAAATTCAAGCACGGTTATTATCACGGCGGATATCAGCATCTGGACAGGCAGGGAGTAATCTTTGCAGGAGTTGATACCTCCCACCAGCACAAAGCATATCCCTCCTAAGATAAACATACTCCAATGGCTGTTTCCTCTGAACAGAAGCTCGACTATCGTATAAGCACAGCCCCCGAAGCAAAACAGCATGAATAATTTCATAGGTACGCAGATTTCGGCTTTCATTTTTTCTCACCTTTCGTATTTATGTAAATATATTTTACGGATTTGTTGCGATTATGCAGTTTTTTGTTTTGCCCGGCATATAATCAAATAAAGAATTTGATTGCAGTTTGTAGAAAAAGTCTCATTTTTAATAAATTGAACAAATTTTCTATCCCCATCCCCAAACCCCTTCCCCTCGGGAAGGGGCTTATAATCGGGGGCTGCCGCCCCTGCGACCTTGCTTGGGGCTTCGCCCCAAACCCCTTTAGTGTAAATGTTGCGGTTTATCGACAGTCTG
>JAEDNF010000246.1 GCA_016302655.1 Oscillospiraceae bacterium
TACGATGTAAAAAATTATTATTCATAACTTATCTTCACTCCGAAGTTGTTGAAGCCTTATAACTTTTAGTGCCGATAGAAAGACATCCTACTCCGCCTAACTGTCAGCCGTAAAGGAAAACTCAATCTGCGGTAACTGCTCATAGTCGGGTTCTGAGGTTTTGTAGAACTGTATATCATGCCTTTTTCTGACATCCGAATCGACCTTAATTGTGAGGGTGCATTTTCCTGTACCGCTATCCTTTGTAAGCGAGCCTTGCAAGCCGTTGATCTCTATAAACACATTGCTTATTTCAAGAACTGCGCTGTCCCATGAAAGCGTTACCGTACCCTTGCCCAGTCCCTTGACAACATAGTTGAAGCCGTCATATCCTGCCGATGTGGTTTCGGAAAAAGCGCCTGTCCAGGTCGTAGCGGAAGCGTTGTACTGCGAAAAAGTAAAATCTCTTGCGAGCTTGTAGCCGTTTACCGCACTGCCTGACGCTTCATCGGCAGGCTCTGCCACAGCTCTTATATTTATCTTGTTTATAAATTCTTTCGGAACGGTTATGCGGTAGGTATCTACGCTCTTAGTTTTTCCGATAAGCGTCTTGCCGCTTATGGTGCAGACTCCGTTTGTAAAGCTGTAGCTGCCGTTCTTATCCTGTACGGTAAGTCCCTCGTAGCTTCCCGTGTTTGCGCTTCCGTCGGTGTTTACAAGACTGAGCGTAAGATTATAGCTGATACTGAGTTCGTTTACTTCGGACGGATTGTTCTGAACATAGTTGCAGACATTTATCTCAAACGAAGCGTTCTCGGCATTTTCGGAAAAGGAGATATTCTTGAGTTCGTATTTTTCCGTTTCTCCCGTTACAAGTATCAGATAATTAGAAGAAAATGCTGTTCCCTTGCCGCCGTGAGTGGATACCACACGCTTTACGCTGTTAAGGTTGGTGTATGCCGCATAACATACAACACCTGCAAGCATAGCCGCCGTTACAGCAAACACAAATGTCAGCAAATGCTTTGTTATGAAATTGTAGAATTTTTTCATATTAAAATCACCGCTGTCAAAGCAAATTTTTGTATCTTATGCCGTCACACCATGCCTGCCGTAAGATAAACCATATCCGTTTCTTTGTTATTTGTTACCTTATCGCTGTCCCAGCTGATTTCAAGGATATAATAATCCGTGAAGTTTTTACCTGCCGAAACAGGAGTGATAGCAGGCGAGCTCTGCCAATAAAGCGGCTCGGCATATTTCTGCACAAACTCGGAACCGTAAGCGCCGTAGGTCTTTTCGTGATAAGTGCCGTTTGCTATCCCCGTATTTTCATCCATATTGAGATAACCGCCCGATAGTGCTCCCGATTTCGTATAATAATGCGAAACATCCGACTCGTCAACATATACTACGCTGTCGGGGAGAGCCGTTTCGCCTTCGTTTGCCGCATAGATAGTATAAGTAAAAGCAATATTCGTGGTGTGCGCAAGCTGTATCTTATATTTACCTACGGATTCATCCGAATACACACAGAATACGAAGCTCTTCTTGCCCGACTGGTCGGAAATGTCAATTCCGCCCATATCGATATTCGATGAATCCTCTTTTGCTCCTGCACCGATTTTCAGCGCAACAGGCGAGTTGATTTTTGTTATGGTGTCGAGCTTACGCTCGTTTGTGAACCAGGCATACGCAGTTACAGCCGCCGTTAATATAAGCGCAAGCAGTACGATTACATTCGTAAGCCGCAGTATACCGGGTTTTATATCCGATTTTTTGTTCATAGAACCACTCCGATTATTAAGCGTTACCTAAAGAAGAATCATCGGCAGTAAGCTTTAATTCGATATATCCCACATTTGTCCCGATAAACTGATCGCTCTCGTTCCATTTCAGATTTAGCATATTATAATAACCGCTGTCAAATGAGCCGTCTGCCGAGCCTTTTGATATATTGTCAAGCATAAGCCCAAGATCCGCTATAGAATTATCCGCAAAATAGCACTCGCTGTTTGCGCTCATTTCGGTTATCAGCGTCTGCGTATCGGCGTCGCTGATGATTTTACTGTAATCCTTGCCGCCAAACAAGCTGTCGCTCTCAGGAAGTATAAGCTGGTCGATTACTTCGGGCCATATCCAGTAAATATCTATCTTATATGCCGTATCTTTTTTTGCGCCGAGCTTTTCAAAGGTAAATTTGTCGGTTATCATATCGGAATATACGCCGTTTGTTTTATTCTTAAAAAACAGGATATGTCCTTTTGTAAGCTTTGCTTCACTGCTGTCAGCAGGAATTATATACGCCGAGTTATCGTTGTTTTCATCTATCGGCTGTGCATCTTTCGTATACAAAACGGTATCGAGGGATATCGTCAGCTTAAGGTCGGTACTCTGCTTTGCAACAACATAGAATGTAAGCTTTCCATAGCTTCCCGGCTGTATGCCGTCGGCGGCAGCGTCCGCATTATTGCCGAAGTTGCTTTCGCTGCTTAGCAGCCACTTTATTTCTGTGCCGCCGCTTCCCGTCACCGTGACATTACCGGTCGGAAGACCGTCTATCTCGCCCTCGGGCGCTTGTCCGTCGGAAGCGGTGATATAATTATCATACTTTCCGCTTGTGCCTGCCGTTGCAAGCTCAAACTTACAGCCTGTCGCATTCATACCGTTTATACCGTCGCCTGCTGTTTTGTTGTTGGTGAACCAGCCGAATGAGATAAACGATATCAGCAGTGCAATAAGTATAACTACCGCACAGACGGTATATATGATGATTTTAGGCGTATGGATTTTTATATGTTCGTAATTATCCACAGCCGACTCCCCTTTCCCGAAGGCTCATTACTGTGCTTTCTTCTTTTTCTTTGCCTGCTTTGTAGCCATAAATGCGTCGAG
>JAEDNF010000247.1 GCA_016302655.1 Oscillospiraceae bacterium
CTTGAAGTCAGAAGAACGGTAAAGGCAAGTATGCCGGGCAGAAAACAGCTCTACGCCCGTGCGAAGAGAAAGCCAAAAGATAAGCGGCGAGCCGGCTGCGCCGGAGGCAGTTCCGCCTTTAAATAAGTAGTATCTTTGCTAAGATAAATATTCAGCAACTTTTTATAAGAAAAAACAAAAGCAAAAAGTCAGGGGTAGCTTTTCTCACAAAGGAAAGCTACCCTAAAACTTTTGATAAAGGCACATCTGCATCGTCAATGTCTTGTTGGCAGACACAATGCCGTTGCTGCCCCCTGCTTTATGCTGTTTTAATAAATGGAAAAATGCCCATTTCTTCCAATTATGTCGTTGACATAATGAGAATATATGGTATAATGTGTTTAACGGCTATTATGGGCATACCGAATATGATATTTAAGGAGGTTTTTAATGTGAATAAAAAAATACTTAGCAAAGCATTAAGCGTGTTGCTGAGCAGCACCATGCTTGTCGGTACAATACCGGCAACGACTTTTGCGGAAGAAAATCCGCCTGAACTGGAGATTGAACAGCCCCTGCTTGAAGATGTGAAAACCACTACAGTTGACCACACCTATTCCGGATATGTCGGCTTATGGGACGAGAGCTTTGATGGCTTTACGAACGGAATAGGTTCGGGCTGGACAACGAAAGACAAGGACGGCGACGGCTATGACTGGGGCGTGGCGCTTGCTCCTACACTTTCGCACTGCAGTGACCGGCTTTTGGTTTCGGCATCATCTTATTGGATTCAGGAAACCGATGAAGACGTAACGCTTGAACCCGAAAACTGGCTCTATGCTCCGGTTATCGAACTCCCCGAGGGCAATGAGTATATGCTGACTTTTGATGCGAAGGGTAAAGGAAACACCTTCGGCGTGTATGTTGCTGTCGGCGCAAACAGTGCTGACTATGTTCAGTTAGGCAGCGATTATACCATAGACGGATTCGGATATATTGATTACACTATCGACCTTTCCGAATACGCAGGGAAATATATAAAACTGGCGTTCGTGCATTACAACAGCATAAGTAGCCATGATCTGTATCTTGACTGCGTAAATATCTGCAGCAGACCCAAAGGATATACCCGTGTTGATATCCATCAGTTTGAGAACGTGACCTTTGAAGAAGGCTCGACAATTGCCTCCGTTCCCACATCATTTGTGTCAGTGGACAAGGACTCCGACGGCTACACCTGGGAGACAATAAAATCGGCAGGTATTGCTCACACGGGCGAGTGCTACTTAAGGTCAAGACGAAAGAGCGCAGATGTTGTGGCGGATAACTGGCTTCGTCTGCCGCGAGTTTATTTGTCATCAGACTACGACCATCTACTGACATTCTATGCTATGTCGAGCTTTGCCGGTCAGAGCGTGGATGTATATGTGTACGGTAATTTTGAGCGCTTCGATGGCAACGTTACTCCGGTAGACTTAGACAATGATGGAAATGAAGAATATTACAGTAAGGTTCTGACCCAAAAGCTTGATAACCAAGGAGGTCTTAACGCCTGGACCGAGGTAAAGGTTGACCTCAGCGATTATGCAGGTTGTGATGTGTATATTGCTATCGTTCAAAGCGGCGGTAAGGGCGAATTGCGTATTGATGATATAGCCCGGTGGCGCCGCGACCCGCACGCTGATGAGGGCGACAGAAAAAAAGTATACTCTGAGGGCTTTGAAGACAACGGCACGGCGATACCCGCTGACTGGCTTGCCGAAGACAAGGACGGCGACGGAGATAGCTGGGTCGTGCTCGATAATGCAATAAAAAGGCACCATTACAGTGCCTGTGCTCGATCAAAGGCAGGCAATGGCGATAGCGATAACTGGCTTTATATGCCGTCTCGTACCATAAGCTCAACAAATAAAACGACACTCACCTTTGAGGCTGTCGGGTCAAACTCAAGATATTACGACGAATATTTCGGCGTGTATATCTCCGTTGATGGCGGCGAATATAAACAGATAGGCAATGACTACAAAACAAGCTATATATGGCAGGAGGTAGAGGTTGACCTCACTGCCTATGCGGGCAAAGAGGTAAGCGTGGCTATTGCTCATCGTGATTCTTATAATGATCAATACCTTTTACTTGACTGCTTCAACATCTGGGAAGAACCTTTCCCGCCGATTAAAAAAGCAAATATCACCCTCCCCAAACCGACAATCGGCGAAGCTGTTCCGATAAAAGATTTCAAAGATGTAAAGGTAAACGTAGAGGAATACGGCATTTCTGTCAGTGCTTATGGCGGCTTGTGGGAAAAAATAAACAAGAAAGAATACCAGGACGGAACGTATACCGGACATATTGATGTTTTGGACGGAGAGAAATTTAGCAAAGACTATGTTTATTTTCTCGATGTAGCTTTCGTGATTGACAAATGTTATACCTTTGCAGATTGGAATGATCTTACTCTCACTGTAAACGGTATATCCGGTTATAATAGTATGGATATATCATCTTACGGCAATAACTATCTTAGGGTCGGTATAATATTCTATCCGTTTGAGGCTTACATAACCGATGTTTCCGCTACAGTGACCGAGCCTGTTGTCGGCGCTGTTCCCGATACCTCTCCTGTTTTTAAATTTACTCCCGACAAGGAATTGCAACACGTTGCAATGTGGTTCAAGGCTCCGAAGGAGGATTACACAACCTACGCGGAAACCGCATGGGAAGCAATATCAGACCCTACCGAGACATTTGCCGAGGGCTATGTATATTCTGTGGTGATAGGTGCCGTCAATACAGGCATGGAACAGTATGAGTTTACGCCGAAAACTACCGTTTCGATAAACGGCAAAGCTGCTCTTCCGATGGAGAATGACGAAGAT
>JAEDNF010000248.1 GCA_016302655.1 Oscillospiraceae bacterium
TATCGACGGTTGTATTGAGCTTTCCGACACTAAGGGAATTGAACTCAGTTCCGCTTACAAAGCAGGAATGTTTCATATACAGGATATATCTTCTCAGATATGCTGTAAAATAGCCGCTCCTGTGTTTAATGAAACGGTAGTTGACCTTTGCGCCGCACCGGGAGGAAAGACTTTTACCTGTGCCGAGATAATGGCTGACAGGGGAAAAATCTACAGCTATGATTTATATGACGGCAAGGTTTCTGTTATATCAAATACAGCGAAGAGGCTCGGGCTTACAATTATCACAGCTGGGGAAAACGACGCAACAAAGCCAAATCCCGATATTCCGAAGGCAGACAAGGTTATCTGCGATGTGCCTTGCTCGGGACTCGGAGTTATAAGGAGAAAGCCTGAAATAAAATATAAGCTGATGAAACAGCTTGAAACTCTGCCGGATACCCAGCGTAAGATAATTAACAATGCCGCCGAATATGTAAAGCCCGGCGGAACGCTAATTTATTCTACCTGTACGGTCAGCAAGGCGGAAAACGATGATATCGTAGAGGAATTTTTAAGCGAACATACCGATTTTGTTCCTGTAGTAGTTCCGCTGAATATAAAAGGGCTTGAAGACGGCTATAAGAGAACTATGCTGCCGTGTGATATTAACGGCGACGGTTTCTTTACAGCTACTCTAAGAAAGGTAAAGTGATACTGAATAAATGGAAAAAACAGACATTCTTTCGCTTGCAAAAGAGGAGCTTGAAGAAAAAATTGTAGCTATCGGAGAGAAAAAGTTCAGGGCAAAGCAGATATATGAATGGCTTCATACATACAAAGTAGAAGAATTTAGCAAAATGACCAATCTATCTGCACAACTCAGAGAAAAGCTCGACGATATTTTTTGGATAAACTCACTAAAAATTCAAAAAAGACTTGTATCCAACATAGATAATACGGTAAAATATCTTTATGGTTTGTCCGACGGAGAAAAAGTCGAAACCGTTGTTATGGAATACAAACACGGCAACAGTATATGTATATCGACTCAGGTCGGTTGTAAGATGCAGTGCAAATTCTGTGCGTCAACAAAGGCAGGCTTTGTAAGAAACCTGCTCCCAAGTGAGATGCTTCAGCAGATTTACACAAGCGAAAGGGACAGCGGACGAAGGATAAATCATGTGGTGCTTATGGGAATAGGCGAGCCGCTTGACAACTATGATAATGTTGTTAAATTTTTGCGGATTTTGTCCGAAAAAGAAGATATGAGCCTGAGACATGTCTCGGTTTCTACCTGCGGACTTGTAAACAGGATTTATGAGCTTGCAGATTTAAAGCTCGGAATTACACTTTCGGTTTCCCTTCACGCACCTACAAACAAGCTGAGAAGCTCGGTTATGCCTGTAAATGACAGATATCCTATAGAAGAGCTTATGAAAGCGTGCAGGTACTATTTTGATACCACAGGACGCAGGATAAGCTATGAATTTGCGCTGATTGACGGCGTAAATGATAACAGGGAGTCTGCCGATGCGCTTATAAAGCTTCTGAGAGGGCAGAACTGCCATGTCAATCTTATCCCGGTAAACGAAATAAAAGAAGGCATATTCAGACGAAGCGAATCGGTTGAGAAGTTTAAACAGATGCTGATTGACGGAGGTCTGAACGCTACTGTAAGAAGGACGCTCGGTGCAGATATCAGCGCCGCCTGCGGACAACTCAGACGGGATAACAATTAATGTAATCAAGGGAGAACCATAATATATGAAGGTTTACGCAAAGACCGATATCGGTAATTGTCGTGAAGAAAACCAGGACAACTACTGGGTAGGTGAGCTCGACAACAGCGCCATCGCCGTAGTGCTGTGTGACGGAATGGGAGGCCAGAACGCAGGAGGCTGTGCAAGTTCAACTACGGTAGAATTTATCAAAGAAAGGCTTATAAAGGGATTCCGTGCTTTTATCACAAGAAATCAGATAAGAAATCTGCTTATCACTTCTGTTACCGCCGCAAACAGCGTGGTATACGATATGGCAACTTCCGATCCCGAAAAAGCCGGTATGGGCACTACCTGTGTTGCAGGTATTATTTACAATGAAAGAGCATATCTGATAAATGTCGGTGACAGCAGATGTTATTTCTTCTTCGATGACAATATGCAGCAGGTTACAAAAGACCACACCTATGTAAGAAAGCTCGTCGAAAAAGGGCTGATAACCTACGAAGAGAGCAAGACTCATCCTGACAGAAACCGCATAACAAAGGCTATCGGTGCACAGCCGTTCATAACTCCGGATTATTTTGAACTGGATGTAAAAAAGGACGATATGCTTTTATTCTGTTCGGACGGTCTCAGCTCTTATGCAGAGGACAGCAAGATAGCGGATATTATTGCCGCATCTCCTGTTTCAAAGTGCTGTGATCAGCTTATTGACTATGTTAACAAACACGGCGGCCGTGACAATGTTACGGTGGCTGTGGTGACAATATAAACCTGACCTGCCGTATGGGTCTTAAAACAACATATACGGAGAAACGGTGGATTGTATGGACAACAATATGGACAACATGATAGGCAGACGCCTTGACGGCCGCTACGAGCTCATTGAGCTTATCGGGGCGGGCGGAATGGCGGACATCTATAAGGCAAAGGATATTACCGAGGACAGAATAGTTGCCGTAAAGATTCTGAAGAACGAGTTTGCCGGCAGCGAGGATTTCCTCAGAAGATTCAGAAATGAATCAAAGGCGATAGCTTTGCTATCTCATCCTAATATCGTCAAGATTTATGATGTAGGCTTCAGCGAGCAGATTCAGTTTATTGTTATGGAATATATAGACGGAATTTCGCTTGCAGAC
>JAEDNF010000249.1 GCA_016302655.1 Oscillospiraceae bacterium
AATTACCACACTATGTATTAACAAGAAATAAATGTAAATTTAATTGTGAAAGCTGTCATACTCTGTTTGTATAAAATAACAAAATATGCCGAAACAAATCGAAAATCGGCTATAATCGTTGACTTTAGTGCAAATTTAATGTAAAATTAGTATAGAATTATAGATTCGCCGTTTAAAAGGAGTAAATTTTTGTGGAGAATGTATTTTTTGCTCGTCAGCCTATTCTTGATGTAAATAATAACACATACGGCTATGAGCTGCTTTACAGAAATCAGCCGGGTGTTAATCAGTATACCGGAGACAACGGTGATGTAAGTACTGCCGATGTTATCAACAATGCGTTTTTTGTTGATAATCTCACAAGCGTGCTTGACGGAAAGAAGGCTTTTGTCAATTTTACGGGCAACCTTATTGAACGAGGCGTGCCGAAAATGATCTCAAGCGATATTCTCGTAGTAGAACTGCTTGAAAGCGTTGTTGCAAGCCCCGAGATAATCAAGCGATGTCTTGAGCTCAAAAAACTCGGCTACATACTTGCTCTTGACGATTATGAGTACAACGACAGCACCAGAGCGCTCTTTGAGCTTGCGGATATAGTAAAGCTTGATTTCCGCTCATCACGGGAGGCTATCGAAAGAACCGCCTCGAAGTGTATTGAGCTTAATAAGACCATGCTTGCCGAGAAGGTGGAAACTCAGCTTGAAGTGGAGTATGCAAAAAGGCTCGGCTGTAGCTATATGCAGGGCTATTTCTTTGCAAAGCCCCTGCTGATGACTCATAAGGCGAATACGCCTATGGCTAAGACCTTCCTGCACATTCTCGGTCTTGTTTATTCGCCCGATCCCGATTACGAGGAGATAGCGGCGGTAATTTCAACCGATGTTGTGCTGACGATAAGACTTCTTCGCCTTATAAACTTAATGTACGGAAACTCGGGCAACAAGATATCGACGATACATCAGGCTCTTGTTATGCTCGGCTTTGAAAAACTGAAAGAATGGATATATCTTGTCGGACTTCAGCGCCTTCAGAAAGACACGCCCGACGAGCTTATCCGTCTTGCGCTGTTCAGGGCAAAATTCTGCGAGAGTGTGTCAAAAGTAGTGCCCGGCGCATATATACACAGAAAAGAAATGTACCTTATGGGACTTATGTCCATTGTTGCAGGTACTACTGACGAGAAGAGCATAAATAACGTAATGAAAGAACTGCCCGTTACCGATGAGATAAAGAACGGACTTATCGGTGCGGATGGCCTTTACGGAGATGTCTTCAGGCTTGTTATCGATTATGAACACGCCGATTGGAACAAGGTTGAAGAATTTGTCAAGAAGTACGATGTTGACGCACAGCAGCTCGCTAACGAGTATGTTAAGTGTATCAGATTTATGCAGCAGTTTTATATCAGATGACAATAAGCCGCAGTAGATACGGCTTTTTACCTTAACCTTACAATAAACGGAGAGAAAAAGAATGACCTTAAATGAGACAAAGACGGCTGAAGCTTGCAGCCAGGAAGCGCTGAGAATGCGTATAAAACCGGGATATGACATTGACAATATTTCCTCTATGATAATCGATCACCTTATGTGCGGAGTAGCCGTATATGAGCTTTTCCCCGACAGAGTAGGCGCAGTATACCTCAGCGACAGATACTACGATACGGTCGGATATACTAAAGAAGCGTATGAACAATACCTCGACAATGTTACCGGCTCGCTTTATGAGGATTCGGTGAAGCTGATTTTTGAAAAGGCGGCACATTCGGTAAAGACGGGAGAAACATTCTACGGTGAATGCAGAGGAAAGCGCCAGGACGGAAGCGATTTATGGGTGCTTATAAAGGCACAGCTCGTTGACTTTATAGAAAGCGATAACCCCGTATTCCTTGCTATTGTGCAGGACATAACCGCAAGAAAGACCGCCGAGTTTGAAAACGCCATAAATGTTGAAAGAAACAGGATACTTGAGGCGACATCAAACGCAGTAACCTTTGAATACGATATAGAAAACGATGTTATGACTTTCTTTTACGGCGGTGTGGATAAATCGGCAAACCGCTCTATAACCAACTATTCGGAGGCGTCAAAACGCACCCAGATAGTATTTCCACAGGACACCGAAAGGTTCTTCTCGGCACTGAATCAGGCGTGCAGAAGACCCGTCAGCTGCGAGATACTCGATTACAGATCGACTATAATCGACCAGAACAGCTACAGATGGGTACGCACATATTATTCAAGCGTTGCAGACGCAACAGGAAGAATAGTCAAGGTGCTTGGCAGAACGCAGGATATTGACGATGATAAGCGTGAGCGTCAGCGTATGACGGAGCTTATCGAAACGGATTCCACTACAGGGCTTCTCAATAAGCTTGCTATCACGAATCATATACAGGAGCTTATTCGCGAAAAAGCGGCGGCGTCAAGCTTCTTTGCCATGCTTGATATTGACGATTTCAAGAACTTTAACGATACATACGGTCACAGCTTCGGCGACGAGGTTCTGTATGCTGTCGGCAGACTGCTCTCCGAGATGTTCCCAAATGCCGTTGTGGGCAGATTCGGCGGAGATGAGTTCATCGTATTTTTAAGAGGCATAAACAAGTCTGAGGTGCTTGACGATTTTGAAAGATTTATCGAAGAAGCACAGAAGATAGAAATCGACGGCAAGCATTATCCCATCAGGAGCAGTATAGGCATAGCCTGGACAAAAGAAAACAGCAAGACATATTCCGAGTACTTTGACGAAGCGGATGAGCTGCTTTATACTGCTAAAAAATCCGGCAAGTGCCGTATCTGTCACAAGCAGATAGACTGATTATAAGACAGTGTGCGGCTG
>JAEDNF010000250.1 GCA_016302655.1 Oscillospiraceae bacterium
GCAAGAATTCCTGCAAGAATTCTCTTTGCTTTCATGTTACTATTTCCTTTCTGGTTTGGATAGCCGTGAGGCTTCCGTGACATAAGTAAGTTTAGCTTATTAAGCTGTTTTTGTTTGCTTAATTCACTTAAGATTATACTTCCAGTTGCGCTGATTGTCAATATTTATATGTTAATTTCAGCTGAATTATATAAAACAAGCTTATTGCTTATGTGCAAAAGTCATAAATACATTAATTAAGAAACTTGTTTTCATACATCTGTTAAGCAACGAGCTATGAAACCCATGAAAAACTGTTACATTCACCTTAAACTAACAAAATTAATTTTTAGGTTACATATAATACACGGATTTTACACTAATAAAATTGCCTCATTTATAGAATACCTTTTTAAATCGGATGTATACATTAAATTTGAATTTTTTAAAAAAGTTGCGGACCGATTGCCGTTATGATATAATATAATTGATTTGAAAATTCGTGCCAAAACTCCCGTTTAGGTTATTTATGCACAGCTTGTTTCATATTATGTACAAAAACTACCGGAAGGGATGATAATATGGAACGCTTTGTATTTAAACGGATAAAGACAAGAGTTACGGCAATACTGGTACTGCTCGGATGTTTTACGGTGATAGCCGCAACCGCAGATCATTCTCAGGTCAGCGTGAGAGCGTCATCTTCACGCACCGAGAACAGATATACAGTCGTGCTTGACGCAGGGCACGGCGGAATGGACAGCGGAGCTGTAGGCATAAACGGAGAGCTTGAGAAGAATATAAATCTTGCTGTGGTGAGAGACCTCAAGGATATGCTGACTCTGTCGGGATTCAATGTTGTTCTGACTCGTGACGCAGATGTGTCCATTCATGACGACGGCGTGACAGGTACACGGGCGCAGAAGGTATCTGATATGAAGAACCGCCTTGACATCATCAGCCGTCAGGGAGAAAACAGCCTGTTTATTTCGGTTCATCAGAACAAATTTACGCAGTCGGAGTATTTCGGCGCTCAGATATTCTATAACGAGAACAACCCCGACAACCGTATGATAGCGCAGATAATGCAGGATAATTTCAAAAAGATCCAGCCCGGCAACGACAGACAGATAAAACTGTCCGGCGATGAATTGTATCTGTTCAAAAACACACAGATACCTGCCGTGCTTGTTGAATGCGGATTTTTGTCAAATCCCGATGACGCCGCCGCACTTTCGGATGCGGAGTATCAGCGCAAGGTCGCATATACTATATACAATGGTATTATGACATATATGACATCAAAACCCGATACAGAGGATAACGATACAGATAAAAACGAAAACAGCGATATATTGCAGGAGACGGTATCTTCTGTATAAGAATATGAAAGGAAGTTCAAATGGCTAAGTCAAAAACGGTTTATATATGTGAAGAATGCGGACAGGAGTACCCGAAATGGAGCGGTCGGTGCAACGCTTGCGGCGCATGGAATACGCTTACGGAAACGCTGATACAGCCGAATACTCACTCGGCAGGCAGAAGCATATCCGGCGGAGGAAAACTGCCGCTTACAAGCATAAATGCGCTTACATTCAAGGATGAGACACGCTATAATACCGGCATGAGCGAGCTTGACAGAGTGCTGGGAGGCGGACTTGTAAAAGGCTCGCTGGTACTGCTCGGCGGCGATCCCGGTATCGGCAAGTCGACTCTGCTTTTGCAGATATGCGGAAGTCTTGCAAAAGACAAGACGGTACTATATATATCGGGAGAGGAAAGCGAGAGACAGATAAAGCTCCGTGCCGACAGACTTGGAGTGTGCGGTGAAGGACTGTATATAAGTGCGTGTACCGACTGCGATACTATAATAGATGGTGTTCGTGAGAGCAAGCCCGATGTGGTTATAATCGACTCGATACAGACAATGCAGCTGTCCGATATACAGTCGGTACCCGGCAGTCTTGTTCAGGTGAGAGAATGTACATCTGCGTTTATGCAGATGGCAAAAAGCCTTGATATAGCGGTGTTCCTTGTAGGCCATGTGAATAAGGACGGCGGCATTGCAGGTCCCAAGGTGCTTGAACATATAGTAGACACCGTGCTGTATTTTGAAGGCGACAAGCAGATGAGCTATCGTATACTGAGAGCCGCAAAGAACCGTTTCGGCTCTACAAACGAGATAGGCGTATTTGAAATGAGGGACAAGGGGCTTGAGCAGGTGGAAAATCCGTCGGCTATGATGCTGATGGGAAGACCTGCAGGCGTCAGCGGAATTACGGTGCTGTGTACCGTTGAAGGTACACGGCCTATTCTTGCGGAAGTGCAGGCTCTTGTCAGCAAGACATCTTTTTCCGCTCCGAGAAGAATGACGACAGGATTTGACTACAACAGGCTGTGCGTTTTGCTTGCGGTGCTTGAAAAAAGAACGGGTTACAATTTCGGCGGCTATGATGTCTACATAAATGTTATAGGCGGACTGAAGATAGATGAGCCTGCAAGCGACCTTGCAATAACGCTTGCACTTTATTCGGGACTGCTTGACAAGCCGGTAGGAGATGATGTAGCGGTGTTCGGCGAAGTAGGTCTCGGCGGCGAGATAAGAGCAGTATCACATATAAGAGAAAGAGTTCGTGAAGCGGCAAGAATGGGCTTTGCAAAGTGCATTGTACCGAAATCGTCGCTGAAGAGCCTTGATAAAACAGAGAACTACGGTATCAGCATTTACGGCGCCGCAAATCTCAGACAGGCGTTTAAGGTAATAGAAACAATAAGTGCTGAGCAATAACAGCAATAACCGGTAACATTGATTACGCTTAAAGCTTCTGCGGAAAAGGAAAAATATATGGAAGAA
>JAEDNF010000020.1 GCA_016302655.1 Oscillospiraceae bacterium
GCAATCGGTTTTATAATAATTATCGGTTATCGCTGTCTTTTCTTTCTATCTCAAACCACTCAAAGTCAAAATCACAGCCCGGCAGGAAGCGGAATTCAACTTTTGTACAGCCTCTTATATCGGGGAGCTTATGCGATACGGTTATCGGTACCGCACTTCCCGGGAACTCGACTATCTCCTCTACTCTGCCCTTGTCCGTATGGAAATGGATATGTACAGAATCGTTATCGTGGCGAGTCATACCGTGTATTCTTACTGCCGCAGTTCCGTATTTAAAATCCATTCCGTCAAAATCAAGGAAAACATTGTTACCGATACCCTTAACGGCTGTGCCTTCGATTCTGTAAGTATCTCCGTGAACAAGGTCGCACTCTGCCGCACTCAGCTTATCGTATGCTCTGAGCTTAGGCGTGAACTCAAATCCTCCGAAATCTATGCGTAGGTCGGTCTTGTCAAACTCAAAGTAGATGTCCTTTTCGCCTGTCAGACGCTCGCCGAGCTTGTAACGGTTTTCCTTATATGTCTGCCACTCAAAGTCTGCCTGATAGGTAAAGCTTCCGATAATACGGGAGCTGTCAGCCTGCGGATAGCCTTCCCATAATCTGAATCCGAAAGGATCGTTATTGTGCCAGTTAATTATCTTTACCGAAAATTCTTCACTGCCAGATTTTCCGAAATCCGTCTTTTTGAATCCTACTATATTGTTATCCGGTTTTATGCTGACGCCTCCGCACCGTACCTCATCCATAAGTGATATGCTGTCGCTGTACAGACATCCTGTTACAAATCTGTACGGATTGACAGTAGCCTGTCCGAAGCCCTCTGCAATAAACTCATACTCGGACAGCACCTGAGGATATCTGCCGCCGTTATCGGCACTGCAGCGCAGTCTGAACTGACCGTCACCGTTTGCCTTTACTACTGCAGTCAGACCGTCATATTCTACCTGTGCGATATTTGTTTCAATTCCGCTGGAAGTCACTATGCTCCAGCTTATATCGCTGTACGAAGCGTTTTCGGGCAGAATTGCGGCTGTAATACGGCAATCGTTGTTGTCGGGATTAAGAAGCTGTCCCGTGCTTCTTGTAAGCTCTATCTTTCTTATCGGGATATCATTCTTTTTGTCGTATCCGTCATTCGATGTTATGTTTTCAAGAATACTTATGCCCTGTCTTATCGGAGCATTGACTTTTGAAATAACGGTTTTTGCTTCGGTAAGTCCTGCCCCATAGGCGGTAACCGTTATCTCACCGGACTCTGTATCCGAAGCAATATATGCGACCGCTTCTCCCGAGAAGAGCCGCCTGTTTGCACATTTGTAGTTGTCATAATCCGTGCTGTCACCGTTGTCAAAGCCGAGAAGTCTGCCGCCCTCTACTTTTACAAATACTCTGTCACGGGCATTTGCAACGGGATAACCGTCCTTGTCAAGCACGGATACCGTTACAAATACCATATCCTCTCCGTCGGCTTTAATTGTAGTTTTGTCGGGAGAAAGCACAAGCTGTGCGCTGTTGCCGAAAGAGTGCCTTGCCTGCTCGTACACCTTACCGTCAGCGGCTACGGCTCTAACTCTTATTTCTCCCTTTTCATAAGGTATCTGCCAGCTTGCCGTGTACTCGCAGGGAGTCTTTTTTCCACAGCTTCTGCCGTTTACAAACAGCTCAACATCGCCTATATTGGTATATGCCACAACATCTATAAGCTGTCCTTCGTTATAGTCCCAGTACGGCAAAAGATGAAGCACAGGCTCATCTGTCCATGCAGACTTATACAGATAGAAGCTGTCCTTGCGAAGTCCTGCGGTATCAACGCTTCCGTAGTATGCGTTTTTTGTAGAATAGGGAGAAGGCTCGCCTATATAGTCACTTCCCGTCCAGATGAACATTCCGGCACAATAATCGATATCACGGTTATATGCGATTATCTTCTGAGGAGTATCCGCAGAAGCTCCCGAACGGCAGTTACCGAGCGATGAGCATTGCATATCGGGATGAGTCAGGAACGCTGCGTCAAGCGGAAAGTGGTATACTCCCCTGCTCTTGACGCCCGATGTAGTTTCACTTCCGTATATCTTCCAGTCGGGATGCTCTTTGTGGTGCTGTTCATACAGCCGTTCAAGATAGTTATATCCGACAATATCCACCTTTTCGGCGCAGTTCTGTGCGCCCTCCCAGGGCATATAATTCGAGCCTATCGTAGTAGGAGCATTAGCAAGCGGATCGCTTTTGCGTACCGCATTGTGAAGCATCCCGGCAACCTCACAACCCCTCGGAGAAATGTGCGTATCGTATATCTCGTTGCCTATGCTCCACATAATAACCGATGGATGATTTCTGTCACGGCGTACCCACTTAGCTACATCGGCTTCTGCCTCGTCATCAAAGAACCGTGCGTAGTCGTACTGCGTCTTAGGGCGCTCCCACATATCAAATGCTTCGCTGTCAACAAGCATACCCATCTCATCACAAAGCTCCATAAATGCCTTTGCAGGCGGATTGTGCGAAGTGCGAACCGCATTTACGCCCATATCAAGCATACTCTGAAGCTGGCGGCGTGCGGCTGCTTTATTGAATGCCGCTCCGAGACATCCGAGGTCGTGATGAAGGCATACGCCGTTGAGCTTCACATTCCGTCCGTTAAGCAGAAATCCGCTGTCCGAATTATACTCAATACTGCGAAGACCTACCTTGCAGGAATATGAATCAATCTCGCCCTCTTCTTTTATAAGCCTTACATTAAGCGTAAGCAGATCAGGCGACTTTATATCCCATATGCAGTCATCGTCAATGTTATCAAGGTCAAATTTTATAACGGTATTATCTTCGGAAGGTACGGTGCTTGCGTATAATACCGCATCGCCCTTTTTAAGCTCAAAGACTGTTTTAGTACCCTCGGGATCTACTACCTCTGCCGAAATTGTTACCGCAAAGCCACCCTCTGTTTTATCGGTATGGAAGTATACTCCGTCTGTCGCAAGATAGCTCTCTTCGGTCACAATAAGATAAACATCCCTGAAAATGCCCGCTCCGGAATACCAGCGTGAATTCGGCGAGCTGTGCCTTACAATCACCTTTATCTCGTTGACGCCGTTATGCAGAAATCCCGATATATCCGCTTCAAAAGAGCTGTAGCCGTATCTTTGAGTATATGCTTCTTCACCGTTTACATAAACCGTGCTGTCCATATAAACGCCCTCAAAGTACAGGCGTATGCTCTTGCCTGTGATGTCACCGAAGTCGCAGTTCTTTACATATACGCCTACAGAGGTTTCATACAGATCGTTTGCATTGTATATAAGCCAGTCGTGAGGCAGCTGCACCGATGAAAATTCCGGTATATAATTATCTGGGATTGTATCGCCGGCGATTTTGGTAAACTGCCAGCCGTCATTAAACAATGTTTTCATAATTTCTCCTGTCAGTAAAGCTCGGGGAGCTTGTCTTTTGTAACCGCATACTTGCTGTTATACACGGCTATAAGCTCTGCATCGGAATTGTATTCTTCGGTAAGGCAGAACGGCTTCGACCAGGTCATATACGACGACCAGCCGACCTTTTCGGATACAACAGCTTCGGGTGAAGGAAGTGTGCCTGTTTCGCCTATTATCGTAATCTTAGGTGTTTTTGTTATCTCCATAAGATTATAATACATTTCGCTCTGCGAGGTATGCTCATGTGCAGGCGGATACATATCTCTTGATATAATGTCCACAACATCATCACCCGGATAGCACTCGGGAACCTGTGAGTTCCACACCCATATAAGATTGTTCAGCTTATGGATTTTCGTGTAGCGGCTGTACATCAGTCTGAACAGCTTTTTCACGGTATCTGCGCCCTTTACGCCCCACCAGAACCAGTCGCCGTCGCCCTCGTGGAACGGCCGCCACAGTATCGGTACTCCCTTTTCGCAAAACGGTCGGAGGATTCCAGCCATAGTATCCATATCCGAAATAAGCGCCTTGTTCTCGGCAGTTCCCTCAATAACAGCCTTCGATGCGTCAAATTCGGTATTTTCGGAAAAGAAGGATTTTGACCTGCCGTAAAGGGGCGAGAACCAATGCCAGCACATAGTTATAAGCCCTTTCTGCTCTGCCCACTCCCACGCTCTTTTAAGCGTGCCGTAGTTCTCTTCTACCTCTTTCATACACTCTTCATCGGTATCTGAGTAATTGATATTCGGCGAATATGAGAGAAGCTCAAAGCCTAAGAGCGCAGGCTGTCTGCCCGTTATGCTCTTGATATGATGAAGCTCTTCCATTGCCATAGTCTGAGTATGCTGACCTGTCACGATTCCTTTATAGGTGATATCGCTCAGGTATTTCATAACATTTTTTACTCCCTGTACTGCTTCGGGATTGCAGGGGATATAGTTCTTATCGCTCATAATCGCTCCTTATAAACAGCCCTCTGTATATAAGCAGAGGGTCAGACTTATCCGAAATGACATCACAGCTTATCATAATATTTCTGCGCAGGACTGTACTGCACGATATAATCGATATAATCGGCACAGGATGAATAGAAATCCGCTTCATAACGGGCTATTCCTGCACCGCCTGCGGAAAAGTTCTCATCCGAGATATAATTTTTGGAATTGTTCAGTATGTAGCAGTCGGTTTTCATTGCAAAGCGCTCCTCGCACAGCTCAAGAATAGCTTTAGCATTTGCAAAGGTTTTCTTATCGGTAGGAAGAGACTTTATTTTTCCGTCAAGGTCACGCATCTTGCTGTTAAGCGAGGTTTTGCAGAGAATTATATTCTTGCCGTAGCGGTTAATTGCAAAGTCTGCCAGCTTATCACAGGCGTCAGTTATCATCTGCTTGTCGTTTTCGTAGTCAAGTACAAACGGAGCGCCGCTTTTGCCGAGAACGGAAAACAGCTGTGATTCGGTATATTTCTTATCTACCGAAAAGCCGTTGCCGCAGTATCTGGCGTTATCTGCAATGACATTGGCAAAATCGAGTATAAACCAGCGTGCCGGACTTGCCGCAAGGCGCTGTAAAGCAGTACGCATAAGCTGAGCTTTCGCCATAGGACCGGATTCGTCCGTTGTATCAAACACAGCCTCATCTATGATATCGGGCTTATCAAACGCCCATACAAATGACTCGCCGCCGACAGCCGCCGAAATCTGCGTTGACGAAGTAAGCGAAAGCGAACGCTTGGAAATGCCCGTACCCCACATATCAACAAGAGTAAAGTTGTGTATGCGCTCATACTCCTCAATCTTTTCGGGTACTGCGCCTGCATCGCCGCCGTTCCACAGGTCATAAGTAAGGCGTATCATAAAGCGCAGATTCTGCTCATTTACATCAACGGGTTTGCCCAGTGCGCTTTCAAGAGTGGCACGGATGAAATTTGCTATAGGGCGCTTTATTCTGTACTGTCTGTCAAGCATACGGATAAGCTCGCCGTGAGATATCTTCTGAAGTGTGTTGCTTTCAAGTGCGGCGATTACTCTGACGACATTTTTCATCTCGATATTGTCGCCGAAGTCATAATATCTGTAAATATCGGCTACAGAGGTATATTCCTGTAGGATTATGTCCTTGAGTTCTGCCTTGTTCTCTGCGATAAACTCTCTTGAAGTGTAGAACATAAGCGAATCGGCAGGATTTTTTCTGTCAAGAAGCACGGATATCATACCCCTGCTGCTTGCGCTGTCATAATAGCAAAGTATCTGCGATAACCTTGAGTCAACATCCCTTTCGCAGTACAGCTTTCCCGGCTCGCCGCTTGTTATCTCGCTGAGAGCTTTTGCGCTGTCTGCTAAGAAAAAGCGGTCAAATACAGCTTCTTTTCCGTCGCTCTTCGCACAAAGGTCGCCGAAATACATACCGCAAAGGTCTATTACTATCGGGTCTGCAAGCTTGATAAAGTACGATTCAAGCCTGTCAAGATAAGCATTCAGCTTTTTCTTTGGGGTGCTTCTTCTCACCTGCCGTCCCATAGCATAGAACTCGGGCGAAACGGTGCGGACAAGTATAATTCTGTCGGAAGAATAGAGTTTAAGAAGCTGTGCCGCAAACACTTCAATAAGCGGCTCGTAAACTTCCGGCGGAAGTATCTTCGGCAGTTTCTCTCCGAGCTTGTCGTTATCGTCAATTCCTGAAGTAAGGAATGAATTATCGGTCTTGATAATTCCCTGTACCGCTGTCTTGTAAAAATCAAATATAAAATAGTCGCTGTGATTGCGTTCAATATACTCAAAGGCTTTTTTACCGCTGTCAATATGCTCGTCATCGGCTTTTTCCGGGAAAAATGCCGTCAGCGGAGATATCTCCCTCAGAGTGTTATCCGCCGAGAACTTGGGACTGCGTTCAACTATCTTCTGAATATTGTATGAACCCATAGTGATAAAGCTTGTTTTTTTCATCAGAACAGATGTATCTGCTGTGCCGATATTTACCGTTCTGCCGTTTTCGGTATGGCCGGTTATCCTGAAAAAGCACAGTCCGTCGGCACAGTTTACCCTTATCGCTGTCTTGTCGGTAGTAATAAGAGGCTTGAATCTGCCGCCTTCACACCTGAAATACAAGGTATAGCTTACACAGCCTTCACGCTTGTCAAAACGCAGAACTATCGAGCCGTTTTCATCTTTTACTATACGAATAGGTTCATTCATAAAGGGCACCTCCGAAGATTACGGTTATATATTGATTTTAACATATTCTGAGAGATATTTCAATGATTTTCTTAAAACGCTTGACAAATTGCGGACACGAGAGTATAATAGCTAAGGATTTGAAAATGAATTTCAGTTTCATATTGTTGAGAGGTGCTTATGTCATACAATACCCGTCAGCGTGAGCTGATACTTGAATATATTAAATCCAACGCCGACAGTCATCTTACGGCGGATACTATTGCCCTTGCGCTGAAATCCGAGCAAGTCGGCAAGACAACGGTATACAGATATCTCGAAAAGCTGTGCGAACAGCATATCGTCAGAAAATATATCCTCAGCGAAGGAAAGAGCGCTTGCTATCAGTATGCAGGCACAGCGGACTGCCACGACCATTTTCATCTTAAATGTATAAAGTGCGGAAAGCTGATACACCTTGAATGCGGCCATCTTAAAGAAATCGAATCTCATATTAAGTCCGATCACGGATTTTTCATTGACAGTTCAAGGACTGTATTTTACGGCGTATGCGGTGAGTGTGCGGACAAAGAAACAGTAACAGACAAGTGAAAGCGAGACAAAATGAAGAAATTTACAAGAATTACGGCATTACTTACTGCGGCGGCAACGGCATTATGTTTATGCTCCTGCACATCGCAGAATGACACCGATAACCGGGACAGCGGAAAGCTGAAGATAATATCAACCGTTTTCCCTCCGTATGACCTTGCAAGGCAGATCGCAGGAGATAATGCGGATATATCCATACTTCTCCCGCCCGGAAGTGAGAGCCATACATACGAGCCTACTGCAAAAGAAATCCTTGAGATACAAAACTGCGATATATTTCTGTATATCGGCGGCGAAAACGAGCAATGGGCGGAGAAAATCATCTCCTCGAACAAATCCGACAGCGTAAAGACAGTAAAGCTTATCGACTGTGTAAAGACGCTCGAAGAAGCAGACCTGCACGAAGAAGAACATCACGAAGAACACAGCCACGAAGCAGACGAGCATATCTGGACATCTCCAAAGAACGAACAGCTTATGCTTACTGCGGTATATGACGCAATATGCGAAGCCGATCCCGAAAACAAGGCGGTTTACACAAAGAACAAGGACAGCTATAACGAGCAGCTCTCCGAGCTTGACAAAGCGTATAAAGAAGCTGTCGACAACGCCAAAAACAAGACGATAATAATTGCGGATAAATTCCCGTTCAGATATCTTGCCGAAGAATACGGCCTTGACTGCTATGCGGCTTTCAGCTCCTGCTCAGATGAATCGGAGCCGAGTGCGGCGGCTATGACCTCGCTTATATCAAAGATAAAAGAGCAAAATATACCCGTTGTCTACTATCTTGAATTCAGCAGTACAAAGGTTGCCGATACGCTGTGTTCGGAAACCGGTGCAAGTTCGCTTATGCTTCATTCCTGTCACAATGTATCAAAAGAAGACCTCGAAAAAGGTATAAGCTATGTTGACCTTATGAAGCAGAATCTCGAAAACCTGAAAACAGCCCTGAACGGCTGACGGAGATGATTTTATGTCATATCTTATAGAATGTAAAGAACTCACCGCAGGATACGAAGGCACTCCCGTTGTTAAAGACCTAAGCTTCACCGTATCCGCAGGAGATTATCTGTGTATAGTCGGAGAAAACGGAAGCGGAAAATCTACGCTGATGAAAACTCTGCTCGGTCTTCGCTCTGCGATTTCGGGAGAAATAATATTTGCCGACGGCTTAAAGCAAAAGGAAATAGGCTATCTTCCTCAGCAGACAGCGGCACAGAAGGACTTTCCGGCTACAGTCCGTGAGGTCGTGCTGTCCGGGTGTCTTGGAAGAAAAGGCTTTTCGCCGTTTTACTCAAAAGCAGATAAGAAGCTGTGCGATGACAACATTGAGCTTCTCGGCATATCGGGCATAGCTCACAGGAGCTACCGCAACCTTTCGGGCGGTCAGCAGCAAAGAGTGTTGCTTGCCCGTGCCCTTTGCGCCACAAAGAAGCTGTTACTGCTTGACGAACCCGTTTCGGGACTTGATCCTATGGTTACGGCAGAGATGTACGAGATAATCAGCAGGCTTAACCGTGAGAACGGAGTTACAATAATAATGATATCCCACGATTTGCAGGGGGCGCTCAGATACGGCACAAAGATACTCCATATGGAAAGCGGAGCGTACTTCTTCGGAACGACCGCAGAGTACCGCAGTACCGATATATTCCACGCAATGAGTACCTGCGACTGCCATTGCAGCTGCGATCACCATACGGGTTCTAAGGAGGCGCAGGACAATGTTTGAGATTTTTCAGAGCGATTTTCTGATAAGAGCGCTCATAGTCGGACTTTTGGTATCGCTTTGCGCCGCACTCCTCGGTGTAAGCCTTGTGCTAAAGCGTTTTTCAATGATAGGAGACGGTCTTTCTCATGTCGGTTTCGGCGCTCTCGCTATAGCATCTGCTCTTAATTTAGCGCCTTTGCAGGTGTCTATCCCCATAGTAATAGTCGCCGCATTCATACTGCTGAGAATAAGCTCAAACGGCAAGATAAAAGGCGACGCCGCAATAGCGCTTTTATCAAGCAGTGCGCTTGCCATCGGCGCAATAGTAGTCTCGCAGTCATCGGGTACGACCGATATGAACAGCTATATGTTCGGCAGTATACTTGCAATCAGCAGCGAAGACCTTGTGCTGAGCATAATATGCTCGGTAATAGTAATTGTAATGTTCGTACTGTTCTACAACAAGATTTTTGCAGTAACCTTTGACGAGAGCTTTTCAAAGGCAACAGGCGTTAAATCCGGCGTATACAACACCATAATTGCATTGCTCACAGCGCTTACGGTGGTTGTGGGAATGAGAATAATGGGTGCTCTGCTTATATCAAGCCTTATCATCTTCCCTGCTCTGACCTCAATGAGAGTGTTCAAAAGCTTTAGAGGCGTTACTGTCTGTTCTGCTGTTGTCGCCTGCGTCAGCTTTATTATCGGAATGGAGATAACATATCACGCAGATTTTCCTGCAGGTGCAAGCGTAGTTGTAGCAAATCTCGGTATGCTTATTATATTCTCGCTGATAGGACTGATAGTCAGGAAAAGGAATCAGTAAACTGAATACAACATATAAAAAGCCTGAGAAGTTTCGTTCTTCTCAGGCTTTGCTTTACTTTTCAAGTAAAAATAATACTTTTTTCAGCTGTGCTACAAGTGCCGAATAATACAGCGGGAACATTGCCTCAACGCATCCTAAAAAATACAGATTGCGGTTATTGATTTCGCCGAACTTAGGCATATAGGTATAGACATATCTTCTGAACCAGTCGGACGAATACGCAGGAACGGGAGCTTTACTCTTACTGCGTTTCATATTGTCTTTAAAGCTTTCATAGATAATATCTCCGAAATTATCTGCGCCGCTGTTTTTTAGCTGTTCAAAAGTAAGCTTCAGCTGCTTGTTACTGAGCGGACAGTTCTCTATCTGCTTTGCTATATACGGAAGCCGCACGGCAAGGCTGTACATAATAAGATGCTCTACCCTGCCAAACTCAGCGGTATCAAACAACGCCGAATTTTCAGGTGTAGCCGTCTTTATTCCGAGATTATCAAGCTTCGATGTGTCCGTTACATCCATAAGAGCTATACGGAAGATATCCTTGATATTGATATTGTAAAAATCTTCGTCCGAAACGGTGTATATGTACTTCATTACCACCGTCATAGATCTCGCCGTATTTGTAACTATGCCGGCTATTATCGGCAGAGATTCGTTGGAAAAACTCATGTATCCTCCCGTAATGCCTCTTTGGGAATATTTATAGTCTTGCTGTTTCCTTTGAGTATCTCCTCAAAAGAATCGCTCGGCATAGGCTTTGCAAAATAGAAGCCCTGCGCCATTTCACATCCGAGACCGCCGAGCAGTTTAGCCTGTTCGTCGGTTTCGATACCCTCGCATATCGTATGCATACCAAGCGATGAAGCCATTCTGATAACATGACCGAGGATATCGTTTGCACGCTTGTTGCTGTCGGTTTCGGCAAGGAAGGCTCTGTCGATCTTAAGCACATCTGCCGGAAGGTCTTTGAGCATATTGAGGGAAGAATATCCCGAGCCGAAGTCGTCTATCGAAATATTAAAGCCGTATTCCTTAAGCTCCCTGAACACATTTACAAGAGTTTCGAGCGACTCATAAGCGGCGCTTTCGGTTATCTCTATCTCTATATTAGACGGAGAAACATTGTGAGAAGCACAGATACTGTACAGTTTTTCTGCAAACTGCGGATCTTTCAGATGCACTCTCGACATATTGACCGATATCAGCAGGTCTTTATAATACTTCTGCCATTGCTTTATCTTGATGCAAACCTGATCCATTATGTAAAAGTCGAGTTTTACTATAAATCTGTTTCTTTCAAACAGAGGAATGAACTTGCCGGGAGAAATGACATTTCCGTCTTTTATCCATCTTACAAGCGCCTCTGCTCCTGTAAGGTTTACATTACCGTCAAGCGATACCTTAGGCTGATAGAATACGCAGAACTCGTGCATATCAAGAGCATTCTGCATTTCGTTCTCGATTCGTTTTTCCTCACGCATCGATTCAAGCATACTCTCGGTATAGAAAGCGTATGCGCTGTCATCACCGTATTTTACCGTACGCTTTGCAATATCCGCAAGGTCGCCCATACGCCTTATTGATACATTAGAATCAAGTATGCGGTAGACGCCGAATGAAAGCACGGGAACAAACTCGGTTATCTCATATTCGATAGCCTGTATAAGATTTCTTATTCTTTCGGATATCTGACTGTCGTCATGATAAAGCATAAGAATATAATAGTTATCAGAATTGATTCTTGAGAAAGTCTCGGTGTTTTCGATATTACGGTTTACGGTATCGGCTATGAGCTTAAGCACTCTGTTGCCCTCGTCGTGTCCGTACATATCGTTGATCGCCTTGAATTTATCGATATCAAAGCTTACAAGAGCATATCTGCGATAATCGTACTGAAGCAGCTTTTTAGCGTCAAGGACAAATTTATCCCATGTGCTGTAGCCCGTAAGGCTGTCTACATACGCTATACGGCTGATACGCTCGTTTGCGCTTTTAAGCCGCTTGAATGTTAATCTGACGATAAGTATGTATGCGACAATTACAAGCAACAGTACAACGATAAAGAAGATATACATTATTATACTCTTCGAAATAAAGCTGTTTGTCTGCGCCGATACAACATCATCCTTAGCAATTACCAAATAATGCAGATCGTCAATCTCGGAAAAGCCGTCATATATAATCACATACCGTTCATTATTATATGTGGTTTTTATTATTCCGCTTGAGCCGAGTTTCATAAAGTTATCTCTTACTGTCGCTATATCCGTTTCGGAAACATCGCCCAGCAGTTCGGATGAGAAGAAAGAATCAAACTGAGGTACATCATCACCAAGCACATAATTGCCGTGCATAATAACCTCACCATTATTATTCAGAATATATCCGTTGCTGTCCTTTTCGCCTCCCGAGAACGACATATCAAGCATATCGCTGAAAATATGCTCTTCGTACACTCCGACAACAATGCCGATTATACGCTTATAATCCCCATAGATTGGAACTGATATGAAGTTTACCATCTTACCGTCAGGCTCGCTGTACAGCGGCTTTGAAACGCATACTTTTCCTTTAATGCCGTTACGGAAATACTCACGGTGCGAGACATTCATCGAGACATTCTTGCTTGAGATAACATCGCCGTTCTCATCGGCTATGAAAATAGCCTCTGCCGTTGTTATGCTTTTTTCAAGCGCCGCAATATCCTTAACGATAATACCGCTCGGAATTGTTTTATAATTAGCGAGACAAGCACTGAAGTTCACCAGCAATTTAACTTCATACGAAATTGTATTTTTAACAAAATTACTCTTCTGAGAAGCAAGCCTGTCCGAATATTGATTTACGCCTTTGTTTATTGACGAGGTTGTATTGTATATGAAGACCGAAGCCAAAGCAATAAATATTGCAACAGCCACAACAACAACCAAATGCATAACTTCGGGCTTATGCTTTATCTTCGGCATTTCGATCCTCTCCTTCCGTCTGTATTTTCATCG
>JAEDNF010000021.1 GCA_016302655.1 Oscillospiraceae bacterium
TACATCAAAATTCCGTCTTGAAATCCAAACAAAAAAATTAATTTTTTTGATATAGAAAATTTACTTTAAATACGGAATTTAAAGCGAAAAAACGCGGCTTCATCGTTGACTTTAAAATTCAAATGTGATATAATTATATATAGTATTCCGAAAAATGAAAAGTGAAAGGAAAAGAGCATGGCAGAAGAAATTCTTGTAAATACCGATGAAGAGTCAGAATCTGTTATAGACGGTGAGATAAAAGATATTGAAAACAATACTCAGGTAGATCACGAATACGGCGCAGATGATATACAGATACTTGAAGGTCTTGAGGCTGTAAGAAAAAGACCGGGTATGTATATCGGTTCGACCGGAGAAAGCGGTCTTCATCATCTTGTATATGAGATCGTTGACAACGCTATCGACGAGGCTCTTGCAGGATATTGTACCGAGATAAATGTTAAAATACTTCCCGATGATGTTATAGAAGTAACAGATAACGGCAGAGGTATACCTACAGGCATCCATCCGAAAGAAAAGATAAGCGCAGCTACGGTAGTATATACCATACTTCATGCCGGCGGTAAATTCGGCGGCGGCGGATATAAAGTATCAGGCGGTCTGCACGGCGTTGGTGCGTCTGTCGTAAACGCTCTTTCCGAATGGCTTGAGCTTACCGTATATGACGGAAGTGAGATACATTTTCAGCGTTTTGAAAACGGTGGTCACTACAACGAGCAGATGAAGGTTATCGGTACTACCGATAAAACGGGTACTCAGGTACGCTTTAAGCCCGACAGAACCATATTCCACAGTACAGAATTCAAATATGATATTCTGCTTGACAGACTGAGAGAACAGGCTTTCTTAAACGGCGGTCTTAAGATAGTTTTAAGCGACCTCAGAGATGAAAATGAGCCGAAGCAGGAAGTTCTTCAGTATGAGGGCGGTATTATAAGCTATGTTGAGTGGCTTCAGAAGAAAAGAGGCGCAGACGCTCTTCATCCCGATGTAGTTTATATTGAAGGTTTACTTGATGAAATATCTGTAGAGATAGCTTTCCAGTACAATACCGATTTCAACAGCGAAACATTCAGGTCTTTTGCAAATAATATTCATACTATAGACGGCGGTACTCACGAGGTAGCTTTCAAGAAAGCTCTGAATAAGGTTATAAACGACTTTGTCAAGGCTTATAAAGAACAGCAGGCTCAGCAGAATAAAAAATCCAAGAAGAAAAATGACGAGGCTAAAGAGTTTGTTCCGCTCAGCGGCGAAGCAATAAGAGAAGCTATTAATGCCGTTATTTCGGTCAAGCTCCCCGAGTGTGAGTTTGAAGGTCAGACAAAGGGTAAGCTGGGCAACCCCGAAGTAGGTCCCGTTGTATATAAGATAACTACCGAAAAGCTGACTTATTATTTTGAAGAACATCCCGATACTATAGCTACCATAGCTCAGAAATGTATCAATGCACAGGCGGCAAGAGACGCCGCTAAGAAGGCTATGGAAGCAAAGAGAAAATCCGTTGCCGACGGCGCAGGACTTCCCGGTAAGCTTGCCGATTGTTCGGATACCGATCCCACAAAGACAGAAGTATATATCGTAGAGGGAGACTCTGCAGGCGGTTCTGCAAAGCAGGGGCGTGACAGACGCTTCCAGGCTATACTTCCTCTGTGGGGAAAAATGCTCAATGTCGAAAAGTCAAGAGCAGATAAGGTATATAATAACGATAAGCTTCAGCCTGTCGTAAAGGCGCTCGGTACGGGTATCGGCGAAGATTTTGATATAACTAAGCTCAGATACGGCAGAGTAGTAATAATGGCGGATGCCGATGTCGATGGCTCGCATATCAGAACGCTGCTGCTTACTTTCTTCTTCCGCTTCATGCGTCCTCTTATTGAAGAAGGTCATGTATATCTTGCACAGCCTCCGCTGTTCAAAGTGTTCAGAGGTAAGAAGATAAGATATGCTTTCAGTGATGAAGAAAGAGACGCTTATATTGCCGAGCTTGCAGGAGAGAGCAACGCAAAGGTTGAAGTACAGCGTTATAAAGGTCTTGGTGAGATGGATCCCGAACAGCTGTGGGAAACTACTATGGATCCTTCCGCAAGAACTATGATCAAGGTTAATCTTGAGGACGCCGCAAGAGCAGATGAGATATTCTCCATTCTTATGGGTGATAAGGTTGAACCGAGAAGAGAATTTATCGAACAGAACGCAAGATATGCAAAGGATCTTGATATATAATATCTTTGCGGTATAAAAATGCTTCGGGTGAGGAAAAAATTTTGAGATATTAAGGTGTTTTTATGAGTGACGAAATACTAATTAAAAATGAAGAACAGCCCGATGAAAAGGAACTGCTGAGAAAGCGTAAGGAAGAACAGGTAGAGCGTGTTAAAGCTCAGTATCAGACGGATGTCGCAGAAAAAGCACAGGCTGAAATACGTTTGAAAGAAGAAGCAGAGCTTGAAAAAGCAATAGCTCCTTTTGTAACAGTAAGAAAAGGCTTAATAGGTCTTTGCGGACTTATGTGGGTATTTGCGGCATTTTGCCTGCTTACCGGCACGCTCGAGATGAATATTTTCCTGCCGATGTGTCTTTTTGCTCTGTGCGCTCTTGCTGCTGTCAATATACCGATTTTTCTTAAGAAAAAGAAGATAGGTGACGCAGTGGTGGCGGGAGCTTGTACTGCATTGTGTTTTATTTTCGGCGCAGTCATACTTACGCTCGGATAATAAAAAGGTAAATGAAAGGATAGTATGGAAGAATTACTGCTTAAGATAAAGTATAATATGACTCTTGATGAAATAAGCGAGGGTTTCAGGCTGTTTCAGAGAAAATATCAGTTAAAAAAATCCTTGATTTTTACTGCGGTATATCTCATTGCGCTTGGTTTAGGCGTTGACTTCATCATCAGAAATATTACGAATTTTTACGGATATGTACTGATAGGACTGGCACTCGGTATGATTTTTTATACCTGGTACAAGCCTGTTCTGATAAGAAAAAAGCTTATTGCTACTATAAGCTCGCTTGCGGAAGAAACTTATATCTCCGAGTTTTATCGTGACAGAATAAAAATTACTACGGTAATAGAAGAGCCGGTCATTGAAGAAAACGAGACACAGTCGCAAGAAGTAAACGAACCGTCAGAAGATGAGCCGCACGAGGAAGAAAAACAGGAAGAAGTTGTAACAAATCTTTATTTCGGCTCGGATTATTTAGACGCTGTAGAAAATATAGGAATGTTTTTACTTTTTGTAAACAGACAGCTTATATATATTTATCCTAAGCGTTGTCTTACCGATGATGAGCAGACAAAGCTCAGAGAAATATTAACCGAGAAATCAATACTCTGAAATAAATCGGAAAGGAAATAGTAATGGAAAAGGACATTAAAGAATTCAGTACAGCCACCGAGAAGCTGATAGAGGTAGATATAGAAAAAGAGATGAAGGAAAGCTTCCTTCAGTATTCTATGGCTGTTCTTGTATCGAGAGCGCTTCCGGATGTAAGAGACGGAATGAAGCCGGTACACAGAAGAATAATCTATACCATGAATGAAGCCGATAACACTTCGGGTAAGCCGTACAGAAAATGTGCGTATACCGTCGGTGAAGTTCTCGGTAAATATCATCCTCACGGTGACGCATCCGTATATGACGCACTTGTAAGACTTGCACAGGATTTTTCAATGAGATATCCGCTTATCGACGGACACGGAAACTTCGGTTCTGTCGACGGCGATCCTCCGGCAGCATACCGTTATACCGAAGCGAGAATGGCTAAGATAGCTTCAGAGCTGCTCAGAGATATCAAGAAAGATACTATAGACTGGGGCAAGAACTACGATGATAAACTGGATGAACCTACTGTTCTGCCCGTAAAATTTCCTAACCTGCTTGTAAACGGTTCTGTAGGTATAGCTGTAGGTATGGCAACAAACATACCTCCGCATAACTTGAATGAAGTATGTGACGCTATAGTAGAGAGAATAGACAATCCCGAATGCGGAATAGAAGAGATACTTCAGTATATAAAGGGTCCCGATTTTCCTACCGGCGGTATAATTATGGGCTACAGCGGAATACGCTCGGCATATTATACCGGCAGAGGAAAGCTTACGCTCAGAGGCAAGGCAGAGATAGTAGAAGACGGCAACCGTACAAAGATCATAGTTACCGAAATTCCTTATATGGTAAACAAGTCTAAGCTTCTTGAAGTCACAGGTCAGCTTATGCGTGACAAGCGTATTGAAGGTATAGCTAATCTCCGTGACGAAAGCGATAAGGACGGTATGCGTATCGTCTATGAGCTTAAAAAGGACGCAAACGCTCAGGTTGTACTGAATAAGCTGTATTCTTTCACACAGCTTCAGGATACCGTAAGCGTAATTATGATAGCTCTTGTAAACGGTGAGCCGAAACAGCTTACACTTTTACAGATACTGGATAATTATATTTCATTCCAGAAAGAGATAATCATAAGAAGAACAAATTATGATTTAAAGAAGGCAAGAGAAAGAGCTCATATCTTACAGGGATTTTTGCTTGCTATAGACAATATTGACGAGGTAATTTCGATACTTCGTTCAAGTAAGTCTGTGCAGGAAGGTAAAGAGCGTCTGATGGAGCGCTTTAAAGAGGATGATCTTGCAAAACTGCTTCAGAGAGCTATGGGAGAGAACTATAAAGATGTTCACTTTGAGCATGAGATAGGACTGTCTGAAGAGCAGGCAGACGCAATCGTACAGATGCGTTTAGGACAGCTGACAGGTCTTGAAAGAGACAAGGTTATTTCCGAGCTTGCCGATATAATGGAGAAAATCAACGATTATCTTGATATTCTTTCAAAGGATGAAAGAGTAAAGGAGATAATAAAGGAAGAAATCACTGCTATAAAGGAAAAATACGGTGATGAAAGAAGAACGGCAATTGAGCCTATCAGCGGAGAAGTTGATATAGAAGACCTTATTCCCGAAGAGGAATGTGTTCTTACTTATACAAATATCGGATATATCAAGCGTCAGCCTGTTGATGTATATAATCTTCAGAAGCGTGGCGGCAAGGGCGTATCCGGTATGAAGCAGAGAGAAGAAGACTTCGTTGAGGATATGTTTATCAGCTCGACGCATGATAACATACTGTTTATTACAAATTATGGTAATATGTACAAGCTCAAATGCTATGAAGTTCCCGAGGGTTCAAAGCAGAGCAGAGGAACGAACATAGTAAATCTTCTGCAGCTTTCTGAAGGTGAACGCATAGCTGCAATGATGAAGACGAGCGACTTTGCGGAGAATAAGTATTTTATCTGTGTAACTAAGTACGGCAAGATAAAGAGAACACCGCTGTATGATTTCAGAAATGTAAGAAAGAACGGACTCAGAGCAATTACACTCGGTGAGGGTGATGAAATTGCTGCGGCACATCTTACCGAAGGCGACAGCTCAATTATAGTTGCAACGAGAGACGGTATGGCTATACATTTCAGCGAAGACAGAATCAGAAGTATGGGCAGACTTGCATCCGGTGTAAGAGCGATAAAGCTTCGTGAGGGTGACTATATTGTCGGAGCCGCAAAGGTATACAATGATGATATGAGGATTCTTACCGTGACCGATAAGGGATACGGAAGACTCAGCGCTCTCAGTGACTACCGTATGCAGAACAGAGGCGGTAACGGTCTTAAGAATTACAAGATAAGAGAAGACAGAGGATATGTATGCGGTATCCGTTCGATACAGGCAGACGATGATGTAATTCTTATCAGCACGGACGGTGTAATTATCCGTATCCGTGCAAACGACCTGAGAGTTATGCGCAGAACCGGCTTAGGCGTCAGGGTAATGAAGCTGTCCGATGAAGACAGGGTAGTTACATTTACGAGAACCGAGCATGACGAAACTGCGGATATAGAAGAGGTTGAGCAGGCTAGTGAAGAAGAGATAGCTGCAGCAGAAGCTGAGGCAGAGGCTGAAGTTATAGAAGACGAGCCTGAAGCAACGGATTCGGACGAAGAATAAATATTAATTCAGCCTGTCGGCAGTAATTCTGTGACAGGCTGATGTTTTCTGAATTGTTCCACATGGAACATTTTCACGATCGGGGTTATTTATGTACAAACTTGATTATTATGATGTTATAGTCGTAGGCGCAGGTCACGCCGGATGCGAAGCGGCTCTTGCCGCCGCAAGACTCGGCTGTAGGACAGCTGTGTTTACTCTGAGCCTCGACGCTATCGCAAATATGCCGTGTAACCCTTGTATAGGAGGTTCAGCTAAAGGTCAGCTTGTAAGAGAACTGGATTCGCTCGGCGGAGAAATGGGCAGGGCGGCAGACGCAACTTTTATACAGTCAAGAATGCTGAACAAAGGCAAAGGCCCTGCTGTACATTCACTCAGAGTACAGAGCGACAGAGTAAAGTATCATACATATATGAAATCTGTGCTTGAGCATACCGAAAACCTGGATATCAAGCAGGCAGAGGTAACCGAAGTGTGTGCAGAGGACGGAAAGATAACCGGTATAAAAACAAGGCTCGGTGCATTCTATCCTGCAGGTTGCGTTATTATCACTACCGGCACTTATCTCGGCGGCAAGATACACATAGGTGAGCTCAATTATCAAAGCGGACCTGATAATGTTTGCGCCGCTTTACAGCTTACAGACAGCCTTAGAAAGCTCGGCCTTTCTATGAGAAGATTTAAAACCGGTACTCCCGCAAGAGTTCATAAGCGCTCTATTGATTTTTCGGTTATGGAAGAACAAGACGGAGATGAATATATTACTCCTTTCTGCTTTGATAACACTTTTAAACTCGAAAATAAAGTTAAGTGCTATGTCACTTACACAAACGCTGAAACACATAAAATAATACTTGATAATCTCGACCGTTCTCCGCTGTACGCCGGAAGGATAGAGGGAGTAGGTCCTCGATACTGCCCCAGTATAGAAGATAAGATAGTAAGATTTTCGGATAAGCCAAGACATCAGTTATTTGTTGAGCCGATGGGACTTGATACAGACGAATATTATCTTCAGGGTATGTCAAGCTCGCTTCCCGAAGATGTGCAGATAAAGTTTCTCAGAACTATAAAAGGTCTTGAAAATGTTGAGATAATGAGACCGGCGTATGCAATAGAATATGACTGTTGTGATCCTCTTGAACTGTATCCTACACTTGAATTCAAAAAGATATCGGGACTGTTCGGAGCAGGTCAGTTCAACTGTACCAGCGGTTATGAAGAAGCCGCCGCACAAGGACTTATAGCAGGTCTTAATGCCGCAATGAAAATAAAAGGGAAAGAGCAGTATATACCCGACAGGACAACTTCTTTCATCGGTACACTTATAGATGATCTTGTTACAAAGGGCTGTGTAGAGCCGTACAGAATGATGACGAGCAGAAGCGAGTACCGGCTTCTCTTAAGACAGGATAATGCAAATGAGCGTCTTATTCCCGTGGGATATAAATACGGTCTGATATCCGAAGAGCGTTATCAGAGGTTTTTATCAAGAAAAGAGACGCTTGAAAAAGAAACCGAAAGAATCAAAAAAGCTACGATTTATCCCGGAGATGAGCTGAACAAAATGCTCGAAAGTAAAGGTACATCTCCGATAAATCAGGGAGTGAAGTTTATAGAGCTTCTTAAGCGCCCTCAGATAGATTATCGTGACTTAGCGGTTTTTGATGAAAATGCTCCTGTTCTTGAACATGATATTATAGATAAACTTGAGATCAATGTCAAATACGAAGGATATATAAAGACGCAGACGGATAAGATAAGTCAGATGAAACGGCTTGAAGAGAAAAAACTGCCTACCGATTTTGATTATAAGAAAATATCCGGACTCAGACTTGAAGCGCAAGAGAAGCTGAATAAATATAAGCCGCTTAATATCGGTCAGGCAGGTAGAATATCGGGAGTAAATCCGGCTGATATATCTGTACTCCTGATATGGCTTTCGGGGAGAAAAAATGGAGAAGATTGAGTATATACTGAAAGAATTCGGTAAGTGTAATATAGCTTTATCACAGGAACAGGGAGAAAAGCTGCTGAAGCTGTATGATTTTCTTGTAGAATACAACGAGAAGGTTAATCTTACTGCAATAACCGACTTTGAAGAAGTAGTGGTTAAGCATTTTGTAGACAGTATTCTTCCTTTTTCAAAGCTGAGTATTGACAAAGGCGCAAGTTTTATTGATGTCGGTACGGGAGCAGGTTTTCCGTCAATCCCTTTATTGATATACAGACCTGATCTTGAAGGAACTCTGCTTGAAGCACTTAACAAAAGATGCGTATTTCTTGAGGCTGCGTGCGAGCTTGTCGGTGTTAAAGCAAAAGTTGTTCACGGCAGGGCAGAGGACTATGCTAAGGATAACCGAGAGCAGTTTGATATTGCTACAGCAAGGGCGGTGGCGGCAATGCCGGTTCTGTGCGAGTACTGCCTGCCTTATGTTAAGGCAGGAGGAAGATTTGTAGCTTTAAAATCGGTAAACGAAAATTGTGATGAATGCGAGAATGCAATAAAAATACTCGGCGGCAAAACAGAGCAGATTTTAGACTATGAAATTACAAACGGTGACAGCAGGCGACTTTTTGTAATAAAAAAGATAAGTCAGACTCCGACAAAATATCCGAGAAATCCTTCAATGATTAAGAAAAAACCGCTGTAAAAAGAAAAAACAGACATACTTCCGTCGTAAAACAGAAATTTACGGCGGAATTTTTTTATTGCACATTTGTTTACACGGTTGTAATATTATATCAAGGGAGGCGGGCATATGGGATTGTTCATAAAGGATAAACAGACAGCAGAAAGAGAAATAATAAAGATACTTGTAAGTGATGTTGAGCTAAACCCAAATCAGCCGAGAAAGCATTTTGATAGTGCAGAGCTTATAGAGCTTGCTATGAGTATAAAAGAAAACGGACTTATGCAGCCTCTCAGCGTCAGAGTAAACGAGAGCGGAAGATATGAACTGATAGCAGGAGAGAGAAGACTCAGGGCGGCAAAAATAGCAGGAATAGAAAAAATAGAAGCGGTAATATGCAATACTTCGGTAGAAGAATCGGCAGTGTTGGCTATTATTGAGAACATACAACGAAGTGATTTGAACTGTATCGAAGAAGCGCTGGCAATAGAAAAGCTGATAAGCTATTACGGATATACGCAGGAACAGCTTGCAAAGAAGCTCGGTAAGGCACAGAGTACGATTGCAAACAAGCTTCGTATACTGAAGTTAACGGATAACCTTAAAAAGAAGGTTATTGAATACGGACTGTGCGAAAGGCAGATAAGATGTCTTTTGAAACTGCCCGAAGAAAAGAGGGAAAGGGCGGCAGAGCATATATATAAGTACAATCTTAATGTCGGTAGCACGGAAAGATATATAGAAACGCAGATTTCGGGTAATAAGAAACCGGCAAAGAAAATCTGGACATTCAAGAACAAGCGGCTGTATATTAATAATATAAACAGGACGCTTGATACAATGAAAAAATCGGGGATAGAATTTATATCGGAAAAGAGAGAAGAGAACGGATATCTCGAATATATAATAAGAATACCGCACGATTAAGCGTTCATAGTAAAGTAAGTTCATGATTTGTTCTACGTGGAACAAATCATGGACGCTTTTTTTATAAAAAGGCTTTATTTTTGCAGAATAGTGTGCTATAATGTATAGAGTAATGTTTGTAGGAGGAAATATGGGAGTAATAATTTCTGTTGTAAATCAGAAAGGCGGCGTCGGAAAGACAACTTCCGCCGTTAATATCTGTGCGGCACTCGGTGCAAAAGGCAAAAAAGTGCTTTTAGTGGATTTCGATCCGCAGGGCAATGCTACTTCCGGATACGGAATCTCAAAGAAAAACCTTGAGATAACCTCTTATGATGTTGTTATGTCAAATGTCAGACCGCAGGAAGCTGTAATCGAGACTAATTTCAAAAATGTAAGCATTATTCCTTCAACAGCAGAGCTCGCAGAGGCAGAAATACATCTGCTTCAGGTAGAGCAGAGAAATCATCAGCTGAGAAAAGCGCTTATTCAGCTGAAAGACGATTATGACATTATCGTTATTGACTGCCTTCCTTCGCTCGGCGTGCTTGCCGTAAACGCTCTTATTGCAAGCGATAAGTTTATTGTTCCGATGCAGTGTGAGCATTACAGCCTTGAAGGATTGGCACAGCTTTTGTCTACGGTTAAAAAGGTTAAGAAAACATCAAATAAAAATCTCACACTTATGGGTATTGTGTTTACTATGCTCGATAAACGACTGCTCCAGTCAAATGAGATAATGAGAGATATAAAACGCAATTTTCCTCCGTCATCTATTTTCAATACCGTCATTCCGAGAAATGTAAGAATTTCGGAGGCTCCCAGTCACGGAATGCCGGTAATATATTATGATAAAAATTCAAAAGGCGCAGAAAGCTATATGAAGCTCGGCGCCGAGATAATAAAAAAACTTGATAATTAAGGAGGGTGTATGGCAAAAAGAGTCTTAAATCAGAAATTCGACAGTATATTTGATGATAACAGCTTTGACGAGGATGAAGGAATAACCACTCTCAAGCTCACAGATATCGAGCCGAATAAGTCACAGCCGAGAAAAAATTTCGACATCGAAGCGCTTAATACACTGGCGGACTCAATAAGGCAGAACGGCATAATACAGCCGCTTCTTGTTCGTTCAATGCCCGACGGTACTTATCAGATAGTAGCAGGCGAACGCAGATGGCGTGCGGCAAAAATGGCAGGTCTTACCGAAGTTCCCGTATTTATTAAGGAGCTGTCGGATATTCAGGCACAGCAGATCGCTCTTATAGAAAATCTCCAGCGTGAAAATCTGAACCCTATTGAAGAAGCTAACGGCTATAAAGAGCTTATGGACAGATTCGGTATGACTCAGGAAGATGTCGCAAGAGTTGTAGGCAAGGCAAGGTCCTCTGTTGCAAATTCTCTGCGGCTGCTCAGCCTTCCGCCGATAATCGCCGAGATGGTCTCAAATAACGAGCTTTCGGCAGGTCACTGCAAGGTTCTGCTCGGCGTAAAAGATAACAAGGATATGGTCGAGCTTGCTCATCGTGCCGCCGGAAAAGATGTCTCCGTGCGTGAAATGGAACGAATGGTAAAATCGCTTAACAAGCCCGAGAAGCCCGAAAAGAAAAAAGAAACCTTCTACGTCGAGGCAGAAATCAGTCTTTCAAAGGCTCTTGAGACTAATGTAAGCATAATACCGGGCAAAAAGAAGAACACAATACAGATAGAATTCTATAACGATGAAGATTTAACCGATATAATCAATCGGCTTGCAAACAATAAATAATGTATAAAAGAAAGGCAAAAAAATGATTGACATTAAATTTTTAAGAGAAAATCCCGATGCTGTAAAGGAAAACATTAAGAAGAAGTATCAGGACGAAAAACTCGGACTTGTTGACGAGGTAATTGAGCTTGATAAAAAACTCAGAGCAGCTCAGCTCAGAGCCGATACTCTCCGTGGCGACAGAAACAAACTGTCAAAGCAGATCGGCGGTCTTATGGCTCAGGGTAAGAAGGAAGAAGCCGAACAGGTAAAGGCACAGGTTAAGCAGTTCTCCGACGAGCTTGCCGAACTTGAAAAGCAGGAAGAAGAGCTCGGCGAGGAAGTAAAGAAGATAATGATGGTTATCCCCAACATTATCGATCCTACAGTTCCTATTGGCAAGGATGACAGCCAGAATGTCGAGATAACTAAGTACGGCGAACCTGTTGTACCTGATTTTGAAATTCCTTATCATTCCGAGATCATGGAAAGATTTAACGGTATCGACCTTGACAGTGCAAGAAAGGTTGCAGGAAACGGATTCTATTATCTTATGGGCGATATTGCACGCCTTCACTCCGCTGTTATTGCTTACGCCCGTGACTTTATGATAGACAGAGGATTTACCTACTGCATCCCTCCTTATATGATAAGAAGCAATGTTGTAACAGGCGTTATGTCATTTGCCGAGATGGACGCTATGATGTACAAGATCGAGGGTGAAGACCTCTACCTTATCGGCACAAGCGAACATTCGATGATAGGCAAGTTCATCGATACAATAAACGAGGAAGAAAAGCTTCCTTACACGCTTACAAGCTATTCTCCCTGCTTCCGTAAGGAAAAGGGCGCTCACGGAATAGAAGAAAGAGGCGTTTACAGAATCCATCAGTTTGAAAAGCAGGAAATGATAGTTGTATGTAAGCCCGAAGACAGCAAAATGTGGTTTGACAAGCTGTGGCAGAATACCGTTGACCTGTTCAGATCAATGGATATACCGGTAAGAACTATCGAATGCTGCTCCGGAGACCTCGCAGACCTTAAGGTTAAATCCTACGATGTCGAGGCTTGGTCGCCCAGACAGAAGAAGTATTTTGAAGTCGGAAGCTGCTCAAATCTCGGTGACGCTCAGGCACGCCGCCTCAAGATAAGAGTAAAGAGCAAGGAAAAAGGAAACTACTTTGCACATACTCTTAACAACACGGTTGTTGCTCCTCCGAGAATGCTGATAGCTTTCCTTGAGAATAACCTTTGTGCAGACGGAAGCATTAAGATTCCCGAAGTTCTAAGACCCTATATGGGCGGAAAAGAAAAGCTCGTTCCAAACGATAATAAGTAATCATAAAGCCACAGACTCAACTCTGTGGCTT
>JAEDNF010000251.1 GCA_016302655.1 Oscillospiraceae bacterium
CGCAATGCCCGACGTTTTGCACGCCTCTTTGAAATCAGCGGCGCACATTGAGTACTTCTCCCGTTGCAAGCATTTCTTTTACGTAATTCGGCAGAGCGAAACAGCCCTTGTGCAATTCCGTATTATAATATCTTGTCTTGATACCGAGCAAATTCCAGTGCTCTTCATCAAGGTCTTTTATCGGGTCGAGACCCTTGCTGGCAAAGCCGAACAGCCAGTGTCCGCTGGCATAGGTCGGTATATGTGCCTGATATACGGCGCATACCGGGAACACCGATTTGATACGCTCGTGAGCTCTGCACATTGCCTTTGCGTCATTTACATAAAACGGGCTTTCGTGCTGATTTACAAGTACGCCCGTGTCGGTCAGCGCATTGTAACAGTTGCCGTAAAACTCGGGAGTAAACAAGCCCTCGCCCGGACCGAAAGGATCGGTCGAGTCCACGATAATAAGGTCGTACTCGCTCTGCTTTCTGCGGACAAAGCGCAGACCGTCGGTATAGTGTATATCAAGTCTTTTATCGTGCATGGATACGGTCATCTCGGGGAAATATTCCTCGCAGACTTCAACTACCTTTTTGTCTATCTCAACAAGGTCGATATGCTCAACCGTGCTGTATCGGCAAAGCTCTCTTACCGTGCCGCCGTCGCCTGCGCCTATCACCAGTACATTCTTTATATCCTTCTTTACCGCCATAGGAACATGGACTATCATATCATGATAGATAAATTCATCCTTCTGCGTAATCATAACATAGCCGTCAAGCGCAAGCAGTCTGCCGAACTCAAGCGACTCAAATACATCAATACGCTGGTACTCGCTGTTTTCGCTGTACAGCTGTTTATCTACCCTTATCGAAAACCTTACGCTGTCGCTGTGATTTTCCGTAAACCAAAGATCCATTTTTGCTACCGTCCTTTCAGTATATAGTACGGCAAACGACCGTCAGTCGTCCAGTATCATAATATTCTTTATCTCAAGGTCCTGCGTTCCTGTAAGGAAACAGCCTTTATCCCCCGCATACTTTATATATGCAAGTATCTCGTCCGTTATCTGCTCTCCGGGAGCGAGTATGGGGATTCCGGGCGGATAGCACATAACGAACTCGCCGCTTATCCTGCCCGAGCTTTCTTCTATGGGGACGCTCTTCTTATTGCCGTAGAAGGCGTCCTGCGGAGAAAGTCTTACTATAGGATTGATATACTCGTGGTCGAGCATACCCGTCTTATCCTTTGAATAGATACGCTTAATATCGTTCAGCGCACCGATGAGCCTGTCAAGGTACAGCTCTCTGTCGCCTATCGACACATACGCCAGTATATTGCCGATATCTCCGAACTCTATCTGTATACCGTAGCGGTCACGGAGGATATCATATACCTCTATGCCCGCAAGTCCGATATCTCTTGTGTGAATTGACAGCTTTGTCACATCGAAATCGTAGAATGCTCCGCCGTCGCAAAGCTCTTTTGAAAACGCATAATATCCGCCTATCTCGTTTATCTCGTCACGCATATACTGTGCGTATGACTGCACCTTTGCGAATATCTCCCTGCCGTGAAGTGCAAGATTTCTTCTTGATATATCAAGGCTGGACATCAGCAGATAGCTGCCGCTCGTTGTCTGCATAAGGTTTATTATCTGCCTTACATAGCCCTCGTTCACCGTGTCCGCTGTCAGCAGAAAACTGCTCTGGGTGAGCGAGCCGCCGCTTTTGTGCATACTTACTGCGGCAAAATCAGCACCGGCTCTCATACCTGACATTGGCATATTATCACCGAAATAGAAGTGCGTGCCGTGCGCCTCGTCTGCAAGCAGATACATACCGTGCGCGTGGGCAAGCTCGGCGATTCTCTTTATATCCGAGCACACGCCGTAATAGGTGGGGTTGTTTACGAAAACCGCCTTTGCGTCGGGGTTTTCCTTTATTGCCTTTTCGACATCCTCGACTGTCATTCCAAGCGGTATGCCGAGTTCCTTATTTACTCCGGGGTTAACATATACAGGCACAGCTCCGCCGAGTATCAGCGCATTTATTGCGCTCCTGTGGACATTTCTCGGCATTATTATCTTTTCGCCTCGCTTGGCAACGGCAAGCGCCATAGCCTGTACTGCGGCAGTTGTACCGTTTACTATAAAAAAGGCGTTCTTTGCGCCGAAAGCCTCCGCCGCAATCTGCTCCGCCTCTTTTATTACCGAAACGGGATGACAAAGGTTATCCAGCGGTTTTGACGAGTTTACATCGACTGTCATGCACTCTCTGCCTAAAAACTCGGTAAGCTCGGGATTGCCTCTGCCCATCTTATGACCCGGCACATCAAAAGGCACTATTCTTTTTGCCCTGTATTCTTTAAGCGCCTCGTAGATAGGCGCACGCTCCTGTGAGAGCATATCATCAGTCCTTTCGGGAAGGAAGTAATTTTCATTCAGCCTTATAGCTTATATTTTCCATTCTTTTATTTACTGTTTGTTCTATATATTCACAGACATTTCTGAACTCATTGTGAATACTGCTATTCGTGAAACGCAACACCATTATACCTTTCGAATTCAGAAAAGCTGTTCGTTCTTTGTCGTACTCCATTTCTTTTTCCTCGTAATGCTGTGAACCGTCAAGCTCAATTACAAGCTTTGCTTTCGGACAATAAAAATCAGCAATATATTTAAACAGAACTTTTTGTCGTATAAATCTGACAGGGTACTCTTTAAGAAAGCAGTACCACAATTTCCTTTCTTCATCTGTCATCTGAGAACGTAGCTTTTTAGCATAAGAAACAAGCTGTTTATTATGAATGTATTGCTTTTTT
>JAEDNF010000252.1 GCA_016302655.1 Oscillospiraceae bacterium
GAAGGATCGTTGGTGAGCCACCCGGGAATCGAACCCGGGACACCCTGCTTAAAAGGCAGGTGCTCTGCCGCCTGAGCTAGTGGCTCATATTTTTACAGTTACTGTTTCACAGCGATATTAATTATACCAAATCGTCGATGCTTTGTCAAGAGTTTTTTTCATTTTTTAAAAAATATGACCCCGATATAAAAATCGGGGCCTTGATTTTATGCCTTTATGCCTTGAGTTCAAACGATTCGCAGTCTGTGCAAGCCTTCTGAGTAGGATCAGCCTCGTGTGTGCCGATCTGGATGCGGTCAAGTGAGCAATAATCTGCACAGCAGCAATGATGCTTGCAGTTTGTTATTGTACAAGCTATGCTCTTGTTAGCGTGTTCTGTTCCCATTTTAAATCTTCCTTTCAAACTTGATTCAGTAAAGTTGCCTTTACGAAATTAGTATATCCGAAGAAAGCAAAAATAAATAGGAACTTTATTCCAATATTATTTTTAAAATATCGGAAAAATTATTTACAACATAGTCTGCGCCGGCGTCATTAAGCTCTTGCTTAGAACCATAGCCGCACAAAACACCGACAGAGGCTATCCCTGTCTGCTTTGCGCCTATAATGTCAAACTTCCTGTCCCCTACCATTAACACGGAAGATTTATCGGTTATGTTGTACTTGTCAAGAATAAATTCTATTATATTGCATTTTTCCACAAACGAAAAATCAAGCGAAGCACCGCATATATATTCAAAATACTTATCAAGGTCAAAGTGTCTGAGAACGATCTGGGCAAGCTGCAGCGGCTTAGAAGTTGCAACATACAGCTTTTTTCCGCTGTCCGAAAGAGTTTTCAGCGTTTTTGGCACACCTTCGATCACCTTGTTCTCATAAACGCCGGTAACATTATACCTCTCACGGTATTTTTCTACCGCCTGCTTCGCCTTTTCTTCGGGGAAACCGTAAAAATCACGGAATGATTTCCAAAGCGGCGGTCCTACAAAGCGTTTTAAGTTATCCTCGTTATCTTCTTTTATACCATAGTATTCAAGAGAATACTGTACCGATTTTGCAATACCCTCATAAGAATCCGTGAGCGTACCGTCAAGGTCAAATAAAATATGATCAAATGCCATTCTTTCTGTCCTGCTCAATAAGTATTTTTACAGCGCCGACTGCCGTTCTTATTGCTCTGTCGCTGTCCATACAAACAGTATCGGGCAGACCTGCATTGCTCTTTTCCACATTCCACAGCGCCGTGAAAACAGCTCCTGCACGCTTTCTGCGGGCAAGCGCTACCGAAAATACAGCCGCCGATTCCATCTCGGAGGTAAGGCATCCGCATTTGACATAAGCCGCCCAGTTTTTTGCAAGCGCTTCTCCTGCAGGCATCTGTTCCGGCTCTATTTCGCCGTAAAAGCTGTCTTTGCTGTGAACCACTCCGACATGACAGCGTTTGCCGTCAACATCTTCCGACAATGCATCGCCTGCAGTTTTTAATGCGGTAGTTACCGTAAAATCCGCAACCGCAGGATAGTTTTCGGGAATGTATTCGTGTGAAGTGCCTTCGCTTCTGACAGAAGCCTGTGCAACTATAAGATCTCCTCCGCTGACGCTGAGATCCATACCGCCGCTTGTACCTATTCTTATAAAGGTGTCTGCGTTGCACCTGATAAGCTCCTCTACCGCTATTGCCGCAGACGGTCCGCCTATACCGGTAGAAACAACGCTCACCTTTTCTCCGAGAAGAAATCCTGTGTATGTTGTGAACTCTCTGTTGGATGCGATAAGCTTGGCGTTGTCAAGATATTTGGCGATAGACGGTACTCTGCCGGGGTCGCCCGGGAGAATAACATATCTGCCTACATCGCCCTGTTTTATTTTAAGGTGAAATTGTTCATTTTCAGAAAGTAGTCCCATATAAACATCCTTTCGGGTATCGGTATTTACTTTTTCGCTTTTGCCTGTTTTTTGGAGGATTTCTTTGATTCATTGGCGTTGCCGGGCTTTGCTGTTCCTCCGAGAATTGAAGGTGCGGCTTTATTCTTTTCTTTCTCACGCTGTTCTATGTTTCCGTGTATCTTATCCCAATTGCCGAATATAGCAAGCAGGATTCCGATAAGAGTTATGAAAAGCAAAGGCATATAAAGATACTCGGGGCCGCCCGGTAACAGTTCGTGAAGAATGAATACGCATATCATTCCGCAGAAGGTAAGCGCACCGCATATAAAATACTTTTTAAACATAGCGAAGAACACGGGTACTATGTAACATATAACGGTGAAAATCAGCCAGAATATCAGAACACCCATTATTTTGCCGAGCTGGCTGTATTCAGTCGTTATCTCGACAATTACGCCTATTACATTAAATACAACTGCTATCACTCCTGTAGTCAGAAGCAACAGCACCTTCAGAATATTAACAAAAATTTTCATTTTGATCCTTTTCCGTTTCGTGTAGACTTTTTCTTTTTTATTTATGATATCACAACGAAGCCGAAAAATCAATACTATATATTATAGATAAAACCCGTTTTATAAAAGCGTTATCGCTTCGGAAAATTTTCCGTTATGTTTTTTGCCATCAGATACATTTTGTAAAATTAAAAAATACCTCTCATATAAAAAACGCATTTGCAGATATTAATGTTGTGATGAAAGCAAATTGAAAGGAACCGAAATGCGAACGATATACAGGAATCTATTATGCGCAGTAAGCGCAGTATCTATGCTTTCTTGCGGTGTGTCTGCCGAAGATGATATTTCTGCCGCCTGCTGTTCGCCGATTATTAAAACGGCTGCAGAGCGTGAAAGACC
>JAEDNF010000253.1 GCA_016302655.1 Oscillospiraceae bacterium
AGCGTCGTGAGTGCGCTTGCAAACGAACAGCTGAGCCGAGCGTGACTTTTTGCGGAGAGGAAGAATAGCGGAACGGGCGACTGATTTTTTGCGAAGCAAAATAATCGGAGCGAGTGGAGCTCGTTCTGACGAGGCGTTACGCTGGGGCACGCTGGGTGGCGATATATTTGCCGTCGCTTTGGCGTACAAGCATTTCATTCTCTTCGCAGTCGATTATTGCGACCTTAGCTATGATATTGCCGCTTTCATCGCTCAGTATCAGCGTTTCGCCGGTCTTTAAGCTGAAGTTGGTCTGCAGCTTAAGCAGCGAATCTTCCGACTTGTTGTTCTTGCATACTATCGTCAGCGACGAGTCGGGCTTGATATTTACCGCAGGTATCTTCCAGCGGTTGAGCATATCCTCGTCATCGGTGAGGTACAGTCCCTTAGTGGATACCGCAGTATCATTGGGGTTGTAAAGCACGAAATAGTCCGCATTGCCGGCGGTGTACACTTCGCTTATCTGCAAAAGCTCGCCCGATACGGTGGTTTTCTCACTGCGTGCATTTATCTTTATCTTGCCTTTTTTTGCCATCGAGCTGTCAATGACTATCTCACGGTCGGTAACCGTCTCGCCGTTTATCTCCCAGCTTGTGAAGGTGTAGCCGCTTAAGTCTTCGGCGGAAATTTTCACCTTGTACGGCGTGAAATAATCGGCGCTTATCGTACCTGCATTGCTTACGGTCTGAATGTTCATCGTGACCTTAAGCCCCTTTGCACCGTTTACCGTCACATTGTAGGTATCATCCTTCTCTATCTCAAATACACGGCAGATATCGGCGAGGATAATATTCGCACGCTTTACGGCAAATTCCTTTATCTCGTTCCTGCTGTTTTCAAAGGTTCCCTCATTCGCCCAGGTGGAAGTTATGCCCTTATTCAGCGCATACATCTGCTCCTTGTCGCTCTCTTCGAGCTTTTCTTCAAGCGTTGCAAGCACATTTTCCTTGCTGAAAGCACCGCCGATAAGGTCGCATATATTATTCGCCAGCTTCTCACGCATATCCTCACGCTCAAGAAGCGCAGATATCATCACCGAGCCGCCTGCAGGATGCGTGCCTTTAAGTATCTTTGTCAGCGTCATGTTCTTGTATCCGTCGGAATAAAGTCCCCACGCAAACTCAGCGTCATAGAACAAGTACCGCCACTTTCCGTCATGATACTCGCTTTTAACTTCTTCCCCCTCGGAAGCGATATACCGCCAAGCCTTGTAGTTGTTGCCCGGCCAGTCACGGTTATCTATGTATATCTGCATTGCCACATAGTGCATATAGTTGTCTACATCCACCATAGAACAGAACTGCTCAAATCTCGCATCATCGGTAAGTCCGCCCTCGCAAAGCTCAAGCATCTTGTTATAATCGTCTGCCGCACCCTCGGCGTTCTCATCGTCTATCTTGCCCTCTGCCTTGCCGACTATCTGATAATTGTCCTTATTGCCGCCGTAGCGTTCCTCAAGATAGGCGTTGCTGTAGTTCTGGTGAAGCCAGGCAAATCCGTAATATTTTCCGTTGAGGAATACCGCCGCAGGCGCAGTTGACTGGGTATCAAGGAAGCCCGACTGCTTTGCAAGCGACATTGAAAGCTCGTCACGCACACCGGCAAATTCTCTGTCATTTGCACCGTTACGCAGAACTATCCTGTCTATCTTTGTGAGTATCGCTCCGTTTTCGTCTGTTGCGTCGTCAAAGAACGGGTAGCTGAATTTTCCCTTATCGGCTGTGTACATTGTCCTTGCGATGAGCTTCCACGACTTCTGATCCACCGCCGCAGAATATGCGCCTGCTACCCTCGCTCCGACAAGCTGTGAAATAAGCGGCTCGCCGCTGTTTGAAAAGACCTCGACATACATCGGGCGCTCGCCTGCCATTCCCTCCTGGTTCCAGTTTGCAGGATCGTTGGGGGTTATATCTCTTGAGCCGTCGTACTCGTTTTTTATCCAGTCGTCACGGATTTTTCCGGCTACGGCAATGCCGTTTTCGTAGCCGTACAGATCGTCATTGCTTGCAGACAGAACAAAAACGTATGTTCCCTCGTCAAAACGGCTGTCAACATCCGTACCCGTGACATAGCTCTTTGTGAACACCTCGGAGGTCGTTCCGTCCTCGCTCACAGCTATCGCCTTTATCGTCTTAGCGGTGACATTCTTGCCGCTTGAGACCTTTATCGGCGCTATGTATCGGTTTGATTTTTCGGTAGGGATTTCACCGTTAGTCGTATAGTAGATGACGGCATTCTTGTCCTTTGCCTTAAGCTCGACCTGCAGTTCTTCCGCAGAAAAGCTGACATCGGGAGAGAACGCAATGTCCGCCGTCTGAAGCTCTTCCTTTACAGCCGGCTGTAAGGGGCTTAGTATATCGGGGAGCGTTCCTTCCGACAAAAATGCGTTGTAAACAAGTGCCGCCGCTGTGCCTACCGCAAGTACCGCCGCAAGAAGTCCCGCTCTTTTAATTGTACCGCTTGAAATATGCATAATAACTCCGTATCTCTGTGTATATTCTTTTTTGAATTTCAGAATGACTAAAAGGCATATTTATAAAATAGTGATAGTGCGAGTTCTCTATCCCCTATCCCTTTGCGACCGCTTGGTTTGTGCGTCGTCCTGACGCACTTTGGGCGTTCACCTTCAGGCATCCTTGCCTGCCCGTTTCCTTTTGAAAGGATTGCTCAATGGGGGGTCAAAAGCGTAGCTTTTGAAAATCAGCCGTTAGGCTGATAGAACCGCACCCTCATCCCTGTCGGGGGCTTCGCCCCTGCGACCCCA
>JAEDNF010000254.1 GCA_016302655.1 Oscillospiraceae bacterium
CGATTATTATGAAAATGGTTTCAGGGCGATTCGTGATAAAATGCTGCCAAAACTAACCGATAGCGATATAGAATACGCCGTGACAATACTTCGAGGATACAATCCAACCGTAAAATATCGTGAGGCAGATTACGGATATGAGCGTATTTTCTCGGAGATACTGCAAGAGTGGGAAATAAGCGGTGTTGATATAAGACAGCTCGCTTTCTGCTTTTTTGAGTCGTTCGGTTTATGCGCTTATACTTATCCCGAAACTATAGAGGTGCTTGAAAAGCTTCGTGACAAAGGAATACGCATAGCAACGCTTACAGATGTAGCGACTGCAATGCCCGACGAATTGCACAAGAGTTATTTTCCACAGCTTATGCCTTATTTTGATTTTTATGTTTCGTCTTCTACCTGCGGTTACCGTAAGCCTAATATCAAAGGACTTACCGATATAGCAAATCATTTTGGAGTAAAACCCGATGAAATGATTTTTATCGGTGACGAAAAGAAAGATGTAACGGTTGCTTTAAACTTCGGATGTTTGTCTGTATATATAGACAGATATAAAAACGGTAAAAATTACGGTCAGAATAAAACCGTAAGCAATCTGAATGAGTTTTTTGAATATGTGACCGAGATATAAAAGATGCCTGTATCAGAATTGTTGATACAGGCATTAATATTAGTTGTTTTCTCTTGGCTTTTTTGTGTTTTCTTCCTGCGGTTCTTCTTCATTGTCAAAGTCATTATTATTGTTGTTCTGACCTGAACTTGAAGTGGATTCGGAAAGAATAACCACATCGCCTTCGTTAAGACCGCTTACTATTTCGATATATCCGCCTGCGGTAGCACCGATTTCAACAGGCATATCGTATTTTTCTGTTCCCTGAAGAATACTGCAATAGTTCTTTGTTCCGTTCTTTTTTACAGCAGCCTCGGGTACGGCGAGAACATTTGTCCTTTTGGTAGTAACAGCGTGTATAGTCGCCCAACCGGCATCGGTTGCAATAGCGCCGTCGTTTATTTCAAGCAGTTTTTTAAGACTTTCATCGGTGAGTTTTGCCGCTGAATATTTTGAAGCTTCTTTGGAAGCGTCCGAAGGAATAGTATCTGGCGCTGCAATTATTGTTCCTTCATAGTCGGCATTATTAATAACAAGATCGACATCCATGCCGAATCTGAGATTTTTACCTGCGCCTTGGGAATTATACACAAATATCGACTCGGGGACGGCAATAGTGCAGAGAAGTGTTCCGTTTTTGATATTTGAGCCAACTGCAGAATAACAGCAATCGGCAATGATTCCGTCGTACGGAGCAGTAACAATTGCGCCGTCACGCTGTTCAATCAGCTTGTCCAGTTCAATCTGTGCATAACCTTTTTCGATGCCGTTGGTCATTGCGTCAATTTTTATCTGCTGTTCGTTGATTTGAAAATCAAGGTCTGTAGTATCAATTGCAATCAGCACATCTCCCTTTTTTACTTTGAGGTTCTTAGATAAATTGTTGACTTTTATCTTACCGTCCATGGGAGCATAATATGAATCCGATTCACCGAAACCGAGCAGTGCCGGTATCTTTTCCGTTTCTTCAATAGTCATATACTGAGCTTTTGCAGTTTCGTAAGAAAACTGTACCTGGTCAGTTATCGATGTAACTATTTCATTATCAGTTGAGTCAGAATTGCATCCGGTAGCTGAGATAACTGCACATACAGTTAAAATTACAGCCGAACATTTAATAATTCTGCGTGTGAAAGACATAAAATATCCTTTCAATTACATACGAGATATTATCTCTAAGCACATTCTTCCGTTATGATACGGGCACTTCCAAGGGTCTACGACAGGTTTGAAATCAGCCGGCTTGTCGTTATCGTCAAGCTGTGAGTGCCATTCGCCGCCTTCTCTTGTATCAACGAGATTATTCTTGATATAGTCCCACAGAGTGCGGGCAATTTCAAGATATCTTGCATCGCCGTATCTTTGATAAGCGTTGCAGAAACCGACAACGCCTTCGGCCTGTACCCACCATATATGCCAGGTGTTAACAACGCCTTTTTCAACTTCGTTATTGAGTCTGCCGTTTGACATTGCTCTGTCGGCAATATTTCTGACAATAACCTTGTTCATCTCCGCACATCTCTTTGAAAGATGCTCATCTTTGATGACATCGCAGGCTCTGTCGATAAGCCATGTAGCCTCGATATCGTGACCGTAAGAATAAATATCGCCTATCTCATTGAGATTCTTGTCAAAGAATACGAACAGCTTGCCGCCTTTTTTATCATATATCTTATCAAGAGTTATCTCAAGTGTAAATCTCAGAGCCTTTAAAACCTGCTTGTCGGAACTTACTCTGTAAAGCTCTGTATATGCTTCCATAACATGAAGGGTAGTATTCATTGTCTTGTCAGCCATAAGACCGTTTTCTGAGAGGGCGTCGTTGGGAATAATATTCCAGTCTTTAGAAAAAGCTTCAAGATAAGCTATTTCATCACGGCATTTATCTTCAACTGTATGGAATACATCAAGAGCGAGTTCAAGAGCGTTTCTGTCTTTAGATGCGTCATAGTAGCTTGACATTGCATAGATAAAAAATGCCTGGCAGTAAGTGTGCTTCATAGAATCGTTTACCGTTCCGTCGGCATTCATCATCCAGTAAACACCGCCGTTTTCCTTATCAACACAGTTTTTGGAAAGAAATTCGTAAGCGTGTTTTGCTTTTTTGAGGCAAGCCTGGTCTTTTAAAATAAGATAGCAGTTTGAGTAGAACCAGAGTATTCTTGAATGAAGAATAACTCC
>JAEDNF010000255.1 GCA_016302655.1 Oscillospiraceae bacterium
GATACCACTTATCCTTATTCCGGCGCATATGTAGTTAAGTCCTATGACAACAGCGATAAATCTGCTGTTCTTGAGCTTAACCCCAACTTCAAAGGCAACTATGAAGGCGTAAAACCCTCCATCGAAAAAGTTGTTTACAAGAAGATCGTTTCCGATACTCAGCTTGAAGACCTTCAGGCCGGCGGTATCGACTGCATCTCCGGTATCACCGGTGGTGACGAAACCAACGAAGCCATTGATATGGCAGACAAATCCGAAGGCAAATATGTTTACACTCACTACAGCCGTGCTGGCTATGGAAAACTCGGCTTCCGTGCTGACTTTGGTCCTGTACAGTACACCGAAGTTCGTCAGGCCATTGCATACTGCATGGATCGTGCAAAATTTGCTAAAGACTTCACCGGCGGTTACGGTGGCGTTGTTGACGGCCCGTATTATTCCGGTGCTTGGATGTACAAAGAAGCTGTTGCTAACGGCATGGAGCTTAACGCATACGCTACTTCTGTAGACAGCGCTATTGCTGTTCTTGAAGAAGGCGGCTGGGTATATGACAAAGACGGTAACGACTATGTCGAAGGCGTTCGTTATAAGAAGATCCCCGCTGCTGAAGCAGAAGAAAATGATATTAACTATCAGTCCAAAGACGGCGCTTACAAGACCACCAAGGTCGGCGACGACTATTACATGCCTCTTGCAATCAACTGGTATGGCACTTCCAATAACCCCTTCACCGATCAGCTTATGACCGGCTTCATGGAGAACGACAACATCAAAGCCGCAGGCTTTGTAGTACAGAACACCATCGGTGAGTTCGCTCCTATGCTTGACGAACTTTATCAGGCTGCTGTATATGGTTACTATTCCGGTTCTCCTCTTTATAACGCATTTAACTTTGCTACCGGTTATAACAGCGCTGTTTATGACTACGCTTATAACCTCACTATTGATCCTTCCATGTACGACGATTATTCTCAGTGGTACATCAAGGACCTTGCCGATGCTTACTGGCTCAAGTAATCCAATCGGGAGAAACGAATATTAAATTTACTGTTTAATATTTGATAGGGTTTAGCAGAAGAGGGCAATGTTTGCCCTCTTCTGCGTACTCATATTTGTCTGTATATTGCAGACAATTAAGACAAGATTAAGATTTTTGGATGCTTTTTTGTGGAAAAAAGTGTCGATTCTTGCGTATTCATTCGCAGTTTATTACTGCAAACAAAACATTCGCTGCTGCAAGCGATGAAACGAGGAATCTTGAAATGGGAAGATACATTCTTAAAAGAATTGGCTATATGCTGGTTGTTCTTGTCATATTGTCATTTCATATGTTTTTAATATATCAAATGGTTCCGAGCAACCGTGCTTATACCGACGCAAAAACGGATATACAGGGAATGAAGAACACCCTTTCTGCGGAAGAAAGAGAAACAAAGTTCCAGGAACTGTATCTTACTTATCAGCGTAGATACGGAACTGATACTGTTAATAAAGTTATTCGTTATTTGAGATGGGTAGGAGTATATCCTCTTTATGACGGAAGCTATAACGGTTTGCTTCAGGGAAATTTCGGCTATTCCTATGAGGAAAAGGACGATGTTGTAAATGTCGTACCGCCGAAAATGATAAATACTATAAAAATCAATATTATTGCGACTATTCTTGCTTTGGGTATTACAATACCGCTTGGCATTATTTGTGCTGTAAAAAAAGGAAGTAAAGGAGATCAGGCTGTACAGGTAATTACAATAATCGGTTACAGCTTGCCGACTTTCCTTGTGGCCATTTTGTTCATTTGGGTGTTCTGTTCGCTGCTGGGAATTTTCCCTCCAAGCGGAATGAAGACGCCCGGCAGCGACTATACAGGTTGGAAAAAATTCTGGGATGAACTTTATTACCTTGCGCTTCCCCTTATTACGATGACGTTCTGCTCTCTCGGCGGCATGACCAGATATGTTCGTGCTTCTATGATAGATGCGCTTTCTCTTGACTGCATTAAAACCGCAAGAGCAAAAGGTCTTCGTGAAAAGGTGGTTATTTATTCCCATGCATGGAGAAATGCCCTTATACCGATAGTAACTCTTGTTGTCGGCTGGTTCCTTGGAATTTTCTCCGGTTCTATTGTAATTGAGAGTATATTTGCTCTTAACGGCATGGGCAAGCTTATGATTCAATCACTTATGACCGCTGACTTTGACGTAATTATGTTCATTCAGATATTCTATGTTTTCATGTCTCTTTTCGGCAACCTTGTAATAGATATTATCTACGGTCTGGTTGACCCGAGAGTCCGCGTGAACAAATAACAGGGGAGGAGGTTAATTTATGTATAAAAATAAAAACTTCTTCCAGGTTATTGGCAGTTGGATTCGCCGTATGTTTATGGGCGGAAGCAAGGAGTTTGCTAAAGAGCAGGAAGAAAACAATAATAACAGAATAAACGATACAGAAGAGATTATCAGCCCCGCCAAGCAGATTTTACGCAATTTCTTGGATAGAAAACTTGCCGTAGGAGCACTTTGCGTTGTAATTTGTATGTTCCTTATTGTTTTTATAGGACCGCTTTTTATGAAGAATTACAGCGATTCATACACCGAGGCTACTCAGAAAAATATTGAGCCTTGCCTTAGTATGATGAGTGTTCCTTCTGAGCTTAAAAATGATATAAAAGAGATAGACAGCTACGGTTCATTCAGTGTGGGTCTTTCTAATTCCGGTAAAGTTTATGTCTGGGGTGCTACTAAAATAGGCACCACAGGATATGACGTAAAAAACATTCCGGAAGAAG
>JAEDNF010000256.1 GCA_016302655.1 Oscillospiraceae bacterium
TTCGGGCTTTATCCCTTTCTTATTTAATCGGCAGAAATTATGGGAAATTTAATTTAACAAATAAAGGCTCGGAAAAAACCGAGCCTTTAGCGTCAAATATTCTTCTGTCTGAGGAGCTTTTTAACAAGCTGCCCCGTATTATCCTTTACTTTGAAAAGTTGTACTTCTCGGTAAAGTCAAAAGTAGCAAAATAGTCAGAAGGCTTTTCTGCACGGCGGATAAGCTTATATGAGCCGTCCTCTTTAAGAAGCACCTCTGCGCTTCTCAGCTTGCCGTTGTAGTTGTAGCCCATAGAAAAACCGTGTGCGCCTGTATCATGAATGTAGATAAGGTCGCCGATGTCAATTTTCGGCAGCATACGGTCAACGGCGAATTTATCGCAGTTTTCGCACAGTCCGCCGGTTATGTCATACTTGTGGTCGCAGGGCTGATTTTCCTTGCCCATAACCGTAATATGATGATAAGCGCCGTATATAGCAGGGCGCATGAGGTTTGCCGCACAAGCGTCAAGACCGATATACTCTTTATATATGTGCTTTTCACGGATAGCCTTTGCTACAAGAGCGCCGTTAGGTGCAAGCATATATCTGCCAAGCTCGGTGAATATTGCTACATCGCCCATTCCTGCAGGAACGAGTATCTCTTCATAAGCCTTGCGTACGCCTTCGCCGATCACCTTTATATCGTTTGCGGGCTGGTCGGGCTTGTAAGGAACGCCTACGCCGCCCGAAAGATTGATAAAGCTAAGCTGAACGCCTGTCTTTTCCTTGATTTCAACGGCGGTTCTGAACAGTATTCCTGCAAGAACAGGGTAGTATTCATTTGTGAGCGTGTTGCTTGCGAGGAATGCGTGCATACCGAAACGCTTTGCGCCCTTTTCCTTTAGTATCCTGTACGCCTCGATTATCTGCTCGTGAGTCATACCGTACTTTGCGTCCTTGGGAGTATCCATAACATTGCCTTTTTCGCTTGTCTTGAATTCTCCGCCGGGATTGTAACGGCAGCAGATAGTTTCGGGGATGCCTGTCAGCTTATCGAGAACATCTATATGCGTAAAGTCGTCAAGGTTTATAATTGCGCCGAGCTTGTATGCAAGCTCAAAGTCCTCGTCGGGTGTTGCGTTTGAGCTGAACATAATATCCTGCTGTTTTGCACCGACTCTGTCAGAGAGCATAAGCTCGGTGTAGCTTGAGCAGTCAAAACCGCAGCCCTCTTCCTTAAGTATCTCCATTATAAAAGGATTGGGGGTAGCTTTTACCGCAAAATATTCTCTGAAGCCCTTATTCCATGAAAATGCATCGTACAGCTTTCTTGCTGTTTCTCTTATTCCTTTTTCATCGTAAATGTGGAAAGGTGTGGGGATCTCTGCGGCGATCTCCTCTAACTTTTCTTTTGTTACAAACGGTGTTTTCATAATTGTTTCCTTTCTTCTATTTCATATTTAAGCAGCAAGACTGCATATAAAAAGCAATAGTACAAACAGTATCTTTGCCGTAATACAGCCGATGCGAATGCTGTGAAAGCATTTCTCTGTACAGCGCTCGGGCTTGCTTACTATATTTGTCCATTGTGGGTAAACCGAGCAAAGCGTAAATATACCGCATGTTATCAGAGAAAGCACTATATAAAGTACTGCCATACCGCCGATAGTACCGACGGCAATGAGTACAATGCAAGCTGTGACGGCGGCGGCAGTCAGAATAAACGATACCGCTTCACCTATCTTTTCTCCTGTGGTGTATGCAAGCTTATCGGGAATTTTCATCTCTGCCATTTGTAAGTCTCACTGTGTCTGTCAGACTTTCATATATTTTTCGAGGAATTTTATCGACATATTTATCCATTGTCTGCAGTTATCGAGATAGAACGCTTCGTTCCAGCCCGTTACCTTATCGCAGGTGGAAAGTCCGTGAGGGCCTTCGTCAAACATATGCAGTTCAACCGGTACTTTATTTGAAACACAAGCCTTTGCCAGCACAAGACTGTTCTGTGCAGGAACGCAGTCATCGTTTGCGGTGCACCAGATAAACATAGGCGGAGTTTTCGGCGTAACTCTGTTTTCTATCGACAGCTTGGAAAGCTCGTCTCTCGATGCGTCTTTTCCGAGCAGAACTTCAAACGAGCCTTTATGCGGATTGGTAGTACCGCTGACAACAGGGTAGCTGAGTATAGCGGCATTCGGGCGGATATCTTCGGGCTTGCATCCGAGCGCCTTATATATTGAAGGATCCTGCCACATAGTAGCCGTGCAGGCGGCGAGATGTCCTCCTGCACTTGCTCCCCATACCGCAAGCTTATCGGGATCTATGCCGAATTCTTCACAGCGCTGTCTTAATTTAAGTATAGCGTATGAAGCGTTCAGAAGCGGAGCAGGGTGCTTTGCATTACAGCTGTATATCAGTACAAAAGCGTTGTAGCCTTGTGACAAATAGTGCATAGCAACAGGCTCGCCCTCTCTTGCGGAGCAGTATTCATATCCTCCGCCGGGGAGAATAAGAATGGCGGGGCGCTTTTCGCAAAACGGAAGCCCCTCAACATTGTCCAGCATATAAGCTTTCAGATATACGGTTTTATCTTCGTTAAGAAAGTAAGTTTTTATTGTCATTGTGCGTTTCCTCTGATTGATTATTTATCACAGGGCGTAAATTCTCCTGCATACGATTTCTCAATATGATTTTACTACTTTTATAATAAAAAATCAAGTGCAAGTATTAACAATATGCAATTTATTTTGCCGAAAAATTCAAAATACCGCACAAAGAGCGTTTCTCTGTGCGGTCAG
>JAEDNF010000022.1 GCA_016302655.1 Oscillospiraceae bacterium
TTCTCCTTATGTATTTATTCAGCCGCTCCCGGCTGTTCGGAACTTTTCGCCTGCTCAATGCATTCATCAAGTACAGAGCGTATCTCGGATATTATCGTGTATGCGTCTTTCGGAAACTCTTTAGTACTGTCAAAGCTGACGGTGGTGTTGACAGTTTTGATACTTATCGAAATAACAGGATCGTCAAGGGCTATAAGTTCACTTTCCGGAAGCTCTCCCCACTTTGCTACTTCGTATTTTTTGTAGATTTGATATATTTTTTCCAGTGAATCGAAAGAAACCGTGTAATTCTCTGTGATTTCTTCGTAATCGGGGCTGCTGCAGCTTACAACTTCAAGTGCTGCTGTTTCATTGTCGGTTTCTTTAACAGTAATGCTGACGCTGTCGCGTTCCATTCCGCCGCCAAAATGATATGTACAGGAAAGACAGCGGTCATTAACCATACCGTCACCGTCAAATGTATTGTTTTTAATAAAGTGCTTTACCAAAAAATATCCGGCTACAGAGATAGCCGCAACTCCAAGAACAATAGAAGAAGCAATGATAATCTCTTTCATTTTTTTCATCACCAGCCTCCGTTAATTGCCAATAACTTTAGTAAAATTATACACGATTTTTTTTGAAATTACAATACCAATTTTGAAATTTTTTGGCATTTTTTGTGATTTGTGCTTCATTATAAAATACAGACTTCCTGTAGTTCGGCTGAGATTACAGACGAATCAACTTGATTATAGGATAACCATCGATATAAGGTTTTATTGTACATGGGTGTTCTTTAGCATAGTTCACCATTCGGTCAGCAAGCGAAATGCCTTCCTTGTCTTTTTCATTAATAAATGATGTAAGCTTTGCAACTGAAAGAGCAGACACGGTATCGCATATCGGAGAAACAGTAATGCCGAGCAGGTCATCCGATATTCTGTTGATTCTGAACGGCCACACCCGGCAGTCAAAAGGCTTTTCGTCACCGAGCAAACAACCGTTGTCGGTAAGCATAGGGCAATAAGCCATACCCTCATCGTCAAAATGCATGACAAATCGATATCCGTCTTCATAGGGTTCAAGCTCTGTACTGCAATTTACCTTTTGCTTTATTATTTCAGCTGTTTTTGGCGTGATAACGGGAATTTCCCATACATCATCCCTGTCAAAGCCGCAGCAGACACGGCATTTTGCGCAGGATTCACGGCTCAGTATTTTTTTCAGCATTTTTATCATTCCTTTCATACAATATTTTATCATATTGCCGTTAATTGTTCAATGGGAGAATATGTAATCCTTGCAAACTGTATTTGAAGCCGATTACTGAAATTATGTCAAATTGGTTACAAATTGCAAAATCTATTGATTTTAAAGCATACTTTTGGTATAATTAAAACAATCGGTCGTTGTTGACCGGAAATTTGATAACATATTTTTATTGCAGAGATATCTCCGCTAAATAAAGCAAAGGATCGTTTATGGAAAATAACACTAATAATAGCAGCAGATATTATGAACTGGTACCTAAGCTGTTGAGCCAGGTCGAAAAAGTAATCATAGGTAAAACTAATGTTGTAAAAATGCTTATTGCGGCGCTTTTGTCGGGCGGTCATGTTCTTATAGAAGATGTTCCCGGAACAGGTAAGACCACGCTTGCGATGACTCTTGCCAAGGCAACATCGCTTTCGTGCAGGAGAGTACAGTTTACGCCCGATGTAATGGCGTCGGATATTACTGGATTTACCATGTACAATAAGGAGAGCGAGCGTTTTGAGTATCGCAGCGGCCTTGTTATGAGCAATATATTTATTGCGGATGAGATAAACAGAACTTCTCCTAAAACACAGTCTGCGCTTCTTGAGGCAATGGAAGAGAAGAAGGTTACCGTTGACGGTGTTGCTCATATTCTTCCCGATCCTTTTATGGTAATTGCAACCGAGAATGAATTCGGATATGTAGGTACCTATCCGCTTCCCGAGGCACAGCTTGACCGTTTCCTTATAAAACTTTCGGTAGGTTATCCCTCTGCGGAAGATGAAGCAATGATATTATACAACAGAAAAAACGGCGATCCTATCAGTAATGTTGAGCCTGTGTGCAGTGCAGAAGATATCAAGAACTGTATAGCTGAAGTAAGAGCAACTCATATAGATGCCGCAATTTATAAATACATTGTTGATATAGTAGCCGCTACAAGAAGTCATCCCTTTTCGGCTTTAGGAGCAAGTCCCCGTGCTTCGATAGCTCTTATGCGTGCTGCTCAGAGCATTGCGTTTATGGAAGGACGAAACTTTGTAACTCCCGAAGATGTTGCCGCTATGGTGCCGTATGTGCTTCCGCACAGAATACATCTTACGCAGGAGGCAAAGGTAAAGCGTATAGAGGTAGGTTTTGTAATAGGCGAGATAATGAAGGCTGTCAGACCGCCGTTCAAAGGCAACGAATAACCGGAAGGATTGCTGTTTATGGCCAGATACAGATTCTTTTATTTGGTGTTCGTTGTTGTATCAACCGTAATGATGTTTGCATACAAAAGCAAGCTCACTTCTGTGTTGTTTCTCATTGCTTTTCTTATTCCCGTAATTTCATTTGTCTTACTGAGAATTTCTAAAGCTCTTCTTAAGGTAAGAATATCATACCGCACACTTTCGACCGAAAAATACGAGAATACCGATATAACCGTAACTATCACCAACAGATTTATAATACCGCTTTCTCCTTCCGCTTTGGTAGGATTTTTCCCGTATAAGAACAAGGAGCGCTTTGAGTATCAGAAGATAATGGTCAGCGTTGCACCGTTCTCGTCTGTTACAGTCAGCTTCAATTCTCCTGTAAAATACAGAGGAGTATACAAATCAGGCGTGGAAAAATTCGTAATATACGACCTTTTCAAACTGTTTACCGCTACGAAAAAAATCGGAAAGTATGAAGAATATGTAGTTGTCCCGAGAAAGCTCGTGTTCGATCCTATCACCGATGCCGGCGACGGCGACAGCGAAACGCTTTCTCAGAACAGCTTTTCACTTGATAAGAATGCTTTCGCCAGCATAAGAGAATACAGAACAGGCGACCTAATTAAGAATATTCATTGGACTATGTCGGCAAAGCACGACACGCTGATGGTAAAACAGATGGAGCGAAGCGTAGGCGGCAGCTCGGTTATTATTCCCGACCTTAATGAGTATTTCCCGTTTGAAGAAGATAATCTTGAGGCAACGGACAGCATTATCGAAGTGCTGATAGCGCTTAATCTGATGCTGGTTTCCCTCCAGCAGAGCTGCGTCAATGTATGGTACTCACCGCAGGACAAGCAGTGCGAACAGTTTACGGTGAAAAATGATGCCGACGAGCTTCTGCTGTTTAATATGATGAGTATGCTGCCAAGACAGACCGAAACATTTCTTCCCGAAAACATTGTAGAAAGCTGTACGGAAAACTCGGCGGATACTTCTACCGTTTATTTTATTACTTCACAGCTGAGAAAAGATTTTATCGGCAGAATGACCGGTATTTCTCTCTTCCGTAATAAAAAAGTAAGAATACTGCTGGTAAGCGGCCCGATAGAGTCGGATGAGCAGAAGGAGCTTGCGGCGGCGGTTTCCGTTACTGCAGGTTTTGAACTTTGGAAGATAGATAAAGATGACCTTGTCAGATCTGTAAATTCAGCCGCAGAGCTTTACAAGAAAAACTGACCGTATCAGCATACAACGGAGAATAGACTTTGAAAAAGAATAAAAAGAAGAATAAAGCGGTTAAAGACGCACATCAGCCTATGGTGCTGATAGGCACCACTTACCGCAGGACAGGACACCCATTGCCTGTATTCGCAGTAAAGCTGTTACTGACCTATATGCTTGCTGTAGGCACTGTGACCTGTTTTATGAATATGTATTCCATACCGATGGAGCCGGGCTTTGTAATATTACAGGCAGTGCTTTTTGTTACAGCTTTTTTGCCGATTTTCATATTTGTTAAAAAGCGTTACGCTTTGCCTGTTTTCGCAGCTGTTGCTGGTATGATATACCTTTTTGCACATGAACAGATAAACGAAGCGCTGAACCTTTTTAAAGACTATGTTTTTATACAGCTTGAAAGCCGTCTGCTTTCAACCTTGCAATATGTCCCGATAAATTCTCATGCATTTCTGACAAGAACTCAGGACTTTACCAGCGGAATGAATACGGCTATGCTGGTGTTATCATGTATAATATGCCTTATATGTGTGCTGTGCTGTTATAAAAAATTCAGACCGATTCCGCTTATCATGACATGGAGCGTTTTATTTATACCGGCGTTTTTATCGGAAGATGCCGACTATTCGCCTTATTTTCTGCTCGTTATTACTGCGTTCTTCGGGCTTTATGCGATTTCATCGGCTAACGGATTTTATTCTCAGATACCTGTTGCAGACGGTAAATCTGATATTAAAAACGAAGAAAAGGCATTTAAGAACAACCTTAGAAAAAAGAATCCTATCAAGGTGGCAGGTTCTCAGCTGTCGCACTATGGCAAAAACTGTCTTTGCGGAGTTTTAGCAGCAGCCATAGTTTTCAGTTCGGCATTGGGCGTGCAGAATATGTTCCCGGGTATGCAGTATATCAGCACCGATGAAATTATTAATAATACCGTTAAGTTCTTTACCGATATCGGTGATTATTTCAGCATGGCTTTTTCGGGCAATCTCGGCGGAATGTTTAACGGTTATTTCTCTTCGGATAACTTCTTTATCAATAATAACATAGAGCTTAATTCTCCTGCTCAGTCGTCAAGCGACCCTGTACTTAAAGTTACCTCTTCATCAAAAAGCAGTATGTATCTTGTGGGCGATATCGGCGTTGATTTTACCGGCAGAAGCTGGGTAAGCGTTCAGAAAAAGAATAACGCCAATGAGCTGTACAGCGGAGATTATGACATAAGCGACAGCTTTTCTCCCGAACAGATAGCACAGGTCACGCAGTATCTTTGTATGTTCGGACTTTATTCTTATGATACATCAGTTCTTTCTTACGATGATGAGAATTATCTTCGCAGCCATTTCCATTATCCGGGATACTCCGATGTATCGGATGTTATGAACGAGATAAGTAATTTTGGCTTTAATGAATCCTACGCTCCTTCTTTGTATGACAGTGCAAGTGTGCGTGTAGATTACCTCAAGAACACCAATATTGTTTTCAAGCCTTTTCTGCCTGATAACAATGCATATATGAGCAACGACAATTTCAAATATTACGGCGATACCGTAATCAGAGTTGCGGATAGGAAAAACTGGATACAGAGCTTTGAATCAAATGTTCTTATTCCTCGTGGTACTGCTGTATTCGGATTTGTAAGGAATAATTCAAGCGAAAACAAGAAAATAGAGATCCTTCAGTCTTTGGGATATACTTATCAGGAAGCCCGCAGATATTTTGAAGATAAGAAAGAATACGACAACTATGTATATGATACTTATCTTTCGGTACCCGAAAGCGAAAAGGAGAACATCGACAGATTCATTGAGCTGTTTGAGAGTTCCGAAGGAGATAACGCAGAAAAGGTAACCGACAGTTTTTTCTACACCTACGGTATGTGTGAGTATCTGAGAACGCACTATGAGTATTCTCTTACTGCAGATAACACTTCATCTGATAACACTATGCTCGGAAATTTCCTGTTTGAAACAAAACAAGGTCACTGTGCCTTATATGCAAGTGCAATGACGCTTGCACTTAGAGAAAAGGGCATACCTGCACGGTATATCACGGGATTTACCACAGGAGAGCTTGAGTATAACAGCGATTCGGGAATGTACGAAAAAACGATCAACGCCGACTCGCTTCATGCGTGGGTAGAAGTGTATGACAATGACTTCGGCTGGATACCGTTTGATCCGACAGGCTTCGGAGGAAACAATGGTTCGGGCGGCAATGCACAGCAGACTACGGTAACGACCACACCGCCTCCTTCTACAACGACACCACCGGCTTCTACGACTACCACCGCTGTTCAGACAACAACGCCAAAACCTGAGACGGATGAAACAACACAGCCCGTCACAAAGACAGAAAGCGGCTCGGAAAGCAACGGTTCAGACGGCTCAGTTGAATCGGCGGATATTACGGTTCTTATAATTGTACTGCTTGCCGTAACGGTTACAGCTTTGATTGCAGCGTCGCTGTTTACTTTTGTAAGCTCGGTTAAACGAAAAAATGAAAATCGCAAAAAACGCTTCAGAAAGTCCGCAGATACAGTCGGTGCTGTAAAGGAAATGTACGATTTTATTATGAAACTGTTTGAAGTCACGGATATTAAGCCCGAAGGAACAGAGCTTCCCGAAGAGTTTGCGATCCGTGCCGACGAGCTGCTGCAGCCACTCGGAATGGAAATCAGACTTGAAGATATTATGAAGATTATTGAAAAGGCTGAATTTTCAAAAGGCGACATCTCCGAGGAAGAGCGCAGACAGGTATATGAATTTACAAATAAACTGTATGAGCTTATTCTTAAGAATGCCGGAAAGGTAAAACAGCTCTGGCTCAAGGTGACTCTCTGATAAATTATTGATTTTTATGTTGTAAATTGCTTTTCTATCTGTTATAATTATGACAGAAGAAATATACTGCATTCGGAAAGGAAATATGATATGAGACTTATTACAAGATCTGACTTTGACGGACTTGCCTGCGGAGCTCTTTTGCTTGAGGCGAAGGTTATCGACAGCTGGACTTTTGCTCATCCTAAGGATATACAGGACGGACTTGTACCCGTAACCGAGAATGATGTACTTGCAAATGTTCCTTTTGCTCCCGGATGCGGACTGTGGTTTGACCATCACTCGAGCGAGGAAGAGAGACTGAAGATAAAAGGTCAGTACAAGGGCGAAAGCAGAATAGCTCCCAGCGCCGCAAGGATAATCTACGAATATTACGGCGGAAAAGAGCGTTTTCCAAACTTCGACGACCTTATGCTTGCTGTAGATAAGGTGGACAGCGGAAATCTTACCGCAGAGGAAGTCCTTCATCCCGAAGGATGGATACTTATCGGTTTTCTTATGGATCCGAGAACAGGTCTCGGCAGATTCAGAAACTTCACTATAAGCAACTATCAGCTGATGGAAAAGCTCCTTGTATGCTGTGCCACAATGACTACCGAAGAAATTCTGGCTATGCCTGATATCCGTGAAAGAATAGAGCTGTATAACGAGCAGACCGAGCTGTTCAAAAAGATGGTAGGCGAGCATACGAGAGTCGAAGGCGATGTTATTATAACCGACCTCAGGGGAGTTGACCCGATATACACGGGAAACAGATTCTTGATATACAGCCTTTACCCTCAGCAGAATATCTCCGCATGGATAGTAAACGGAAAGGGCGGAAAAGGTTGTTCCGTAGCTGTCGGCTATTCGATACTCAACCGCACGAGTAATGTTGATGTAGGTTCACTTATGCTTAAATACGGCGGAGGCGGTCACAGAGCCGTAGGTACTTGTCAGTTCAAGGATGAGGATATTGAAGAGAGGCTGCCGATGCTTCTTGATGAGCTTGTAAATTATGAAAAATATTATGCCGGCAGTATGGCTTGATAAAAGCGGAAGGAATAAATGATGACTGTCCAGGAGTATGCGGTAAAGCTCCGCACCAATATCAGCAAAATAATAAAAGGCAAAGATGACAAGATCGACCTTGTTATAATGGCGCTTTTATGCGGCGGTCATGTACTGCTTGACGATGTTCCCGGCACGGGTAAGACCGTGCTTGCAAAAGCGCTTGCCAAAAGCATAGCTGCGGATTTTTCACGCATCCAGTTTACACCCGACTTACTGCCTTCCGATATTACGGGAATCCATTTCTTCAATATGAAAGAGCAGGAGTTTGTTTTCCGTCCCGGCCCGATATTTGCAAATATCCTGCTTGCCGACGAGATAAACAGAGCAACGCCCAGAACTCAGTCGGCACTCCTTCAGTGTATGGAGGAAAAGCAGGTTACAATAGACGGCGAGTTTTTTACGATAGACAAGCCGTTCATTGTATTGGCTACGCAGAATCCCGTTGAAACAGCAGGAACATATCCGCTTCCCGAAGCACAGCTCGACAGATTTATGATAAAGCTTAGCATAGGCTACAGCGACAGAGAGTCGGAAATGCAGATACTCGATAATTCAAGAGCCGTTCATCCCGTAGAGTCGCTCGGTGCTGTTACGGATAAATCCGAGCTTCTTGAGATGATGAGCAGAGTAGAGAATATCAAGGTCAATGAAGCGGTAAGAGGTTACATTGCCGACATCGGCAACGCAAGCCGTAACAACAGCGATATCAAGCTTGGACTCAGCACAAGAGGTCTCATTGCCCTTAAAAATATGTCTCAGGCAAGGGCGGCACTCAGAGGAAGAGAATATGTTACTCCTGATGATGTAAAGACTGTAGCTCCTTATGTTTGTGCGCACAGGATTATTTGCAGAGGCACGGTTATGAGAGATGCCGACAGTGCGAAGATTGCCGTAGTCGAAAAAATGATAAAGGAACTTCCCGTTCCTACGGAGCAGCTGTAACAATGGAACTTGCGGCTATTATATTGATAATTATTGCGGTTATTGCCGCTGAAGTGCTGATATTCGGAAAATATGCACTTAAAGGAATATTTTACAGTGCGTCGGTAAACAAGACTGAGGTAAGCGAAGGCGAAACGCTTGAGCTGACAGAGGTCGTTGAGAACCGGCGCTTTGTCGCTTTGCCCTGGATAAAAACCGAGCTATCGGCTTCAAGATGGCTTGCTTTTTTAAAAAAAGACTCAGCGGTGCAGACAAGCGGCGGTGATAATACATTCATTCCCGGTGTATTTTCGCTTAAACCACGCAGTAAATGTACAAGAGTACGAACGATAAAATGCCTTAAGAGAGGCGTGTTCTCTTTTGACGATACTATAATTACCGCTACCGATATGCTTGGACTGGTGAAGGTTTCACAAGCGGTAAAGGTGGGTATCAGTATTACCGTTTTGCCGACCGCATCCGATTCGGAAGATGCACTGCTTTCGTTTGACGAACCTTTAGGAGATATATCTGTAAGACGGTTTATAAACGAAGATCCGTTTATTATTGCCGGAGCAAAAGAATACAGCGGAAGAGAACCGCTGAACCGTATTAACTGGAAGTACACAGCTATCACAGGCAATCTTATGGCGGCAAGAAATGAGTTTTCTACCACGAGAAATACTTTGATATTAATGAATATGCAAAGAAAAAGAGTTTCGCCTGTTACTGCTGCTGACATAAGGGATATCGAAGCACTGATAAAGCTGACGGTTAAGCTTATGGAAGACAGCGTTTATAACGGCTGTAGCTGTGCTTTTGCCACAAACGGTGGTTCTTCATGCGGCATTGCATCCGATATAATAAAAACAGAAGAGCAAAAAGAGTCGGTGCTTCGTATTCTTGCTAAACTCGATAACAAATGCAGTTATGATTTCTCCGATTTCTGCAGTACCGTAAACTACGGCAGTTTTAACGATGTGTTTATACTCACTCCTTATATTGACGATAATATGATTTCTTTTGCCGAGCAGCTCAAAGCTTCGGATATAACGGCTGTGTTCTATACAACGGGCGAGATACCGCAGGAAGTATACGATTATCAGTTTATTCATACAAGGAAGTTTTCTTACACGGTTAATGCGGAGGGACTGGAATGAAAAAGAACTTTGTTTTAAAATGCATTGCAGTGCTGGCAATGCTTCTTTTACCTCTGCCATTGCTGTTTGTATTTGATGTCAGCGCATTCAAGGGGTTCTCTTTCTGGAGATATCTGATTTACTATTCCTTCTGCCTTATTGTATGTCCTGTCGGATATTTTTTACTGTCCGCAAGAAAAGCACAGCACAAGCCTAAGCTGATTTTCTTGTTCAATATGCTTATCGGAGCTGCGGCAATATCTTTTGCTGTTCTGACGGCACTCTTTTCTGCGCTTGTCCATTCTGCTATGGGCGAGAATGAATTTGACGCATTTACTCTGTGCGTAGGTCTTATACCTTCCGTTTTGCTGTGGTATCATCTCGGAATGAGAATGAGAAAATATAATTTTGATGAAGTTTTTTCTTTCCCTTGGCTTGGAATATATCTTGTCGAAACTGTGCTTTGTTATGTATTCTGCTGTGTTATGGAGGCAGACAGAGCCTATCTCGGAGCGTCGAAAACAAAAATAGCGGTACTGCTTGTTGTAATGGGTTTGATTACCGTTATTCTTGTAAATCAGACTAATATACAAACTCAGATCGACCAGCGCAGAAACACAAATCTGATAGTACCAAAAGGATTGCGGCTGTATAATGCGAAACTTATAAGCATAGTCGGATTTATTATTCTTGCCGCACTTTTGCTGAAAGACTATATAGCGGCAGGCCTTACCTGGATGGTTACTATGACGCTGAAGATAATCGATGCTCTGATTTTTAATATCGAATTTCAACAGACCGATCCGATTTACGGTGAAGACACTCAGATACCCGAAGGCAATCTGTTTTCTACCGAGAGAGGCGGTAAGGACTTTTTGATATACATTCTGATAATAGTGCTTGTTATTCTTGTTATTGTATTCAGGAAGAAAATTATATCGTTCTTCAAAAGCATAGCCTCTCGATTTTTCGGAAAATTTTCTGCCGCAGATACCGATGTTTATGAAGCCGACAGCTACACCGACAGCTACGAAAAGCTCGATATCAGGCAAGAAAGAATAACAAAGACAACAAAAAAAGACTGCCTTAAAATGTATCGTAAAGAGCAGGATAAGACAAAGAAGTTCAGACTCGGCTACAGGCTCTATCTTATGTGGCTGTCGGAGAGAAGCAATGATGATTTAGGTAATATGACGGTTGAACAGCAAGCAGAAAAGTCGGAAAAAATATATCACGGTGAAAACGATACATTACAGCTTGCAAAGAGGTATTCGGAGATACGATATAATGATAAAAACGCTTCCGATAAAGACTTTGAGGTGGCTGACAGGCTTATAGACGAGCTTTACAATTAATGATGTTTTTCGACATTTTCAAAAAAACAAATGTAAAATTTGTGTAAAATCCATTGACTTAAAATTTGGGCTGTGGTAAAATACTCACAAGATAAAAGGGAGTAGTCGGGGGATTATCCCCGTACGGTGTCGTCAATACGATCGATAACGGATCCGTGCCGTACTGAGTTATAGCTTATGACAAGACTTTTGTCGCATTATTTTGCGGCAAAGGTCTGTTTTTTTACCTTTCCGCAAAGAAGAAAGGATATGTGTTATGAATTATTATCAGATGGAAGCAGAAGAGATAACAAGGAGGCTTTGGACAACTTCCGACGGTTTATCCGAGGAAGAGGCTAAAAAAAGAAAGGAAAAGTACGGTGCCAATGAAATCAAGGAAGCGAAGAAGAAGGGCGCAGTCAGAGTTTTCTTGGAGCAGTTTGCTGATTTACTTGTAATAATACTTATCATTTCGGCTTTTATTTCGGTGCTTACGGGTAATGCGGAAAGTGCTGTTGTAATAGTCTGTGTTATTACTATGAATGCTGTTCTCGGAACGGTTCAGCATTTCAAAGCAGAGAAATCACTTGCCGCACTCAAGGCTATGTCGTCACCGACAGCAAAAGTCATACGCAACAAAAGCGTCCATGTTATCAAGGCAAGCGAAATCACTATAGGCGATATAGTGCTTATTGAACAGGGTGATATTGTCCCTGCTGACGGAAGAATCATTTCATGCGCTTCGCTTATGGTAAACGAAAGCTCGCTGACAGGTGAAAGCGGCGGAGCAGAGAAGACATCGGAAAAGCTTATCGGAGAAGATATCCCGCTTGCCGACAGAAAGAATATGGTTTATTCCGGCTCGCTTGTTGTTGCCGGAAGAGCAACTTATGTTGTAACGGCAATAGCGATGGAAAGTGAGCTTGGCAAGGTTGCAGGACTTATCGACAGTGCAAAAAGGAAAAAGACACCGTTGCAGTTAAGCCTCGATAGATTTTCAAAACAGCTTTCAATAGTCATACCATTGCTCAGCCTTATCGTTATGATACTTTATATAATCAGAGGAACGCCTGTGCTCGATTCTTTGATGTTTGCCGTTGCGCTTGCGGTTGCGGCAATACCCGAGGCGCTCAGCTCAATAGTTACAATAGCGCTTGCTATAGGTACAGGAAAGATGGCTCGTCAGAATGCGGTAATAAAGGATATTAAGGCTGTGGAGGGACTCGGCTGTGTTTCTGTAATATGCAGTGACAAGACAGGAACGCTTACTCAGAATAAAATGACAGTCAGACAATTGTATTTGGGAGGAAGTATAATTTCGGCTGAGAACGGATTTTCAAGTGATGCTGATATGTTTAAAACGGCAATGGCGCTGTGCAATGACGCTGTATACAGCGACGGAACTTTTATCGGTGATCCTACCGAAACTGCTTTATCGGAGCTTATCGGCAAGGAAGAATATATGAGTCTGAGAGAGCGTTGCCCCAGAACAGCCGAAATTCCGTTTGACAGCGACAGAAAGCTTATGAGTACGGTTAACTTTATCGAC
>JAEDNF010000257.1 GCA_016302655.1 Oscillospiraceae bacterium
GCGTGGCACGATGCCACGCAAACTAAGCGTTCACAAAGGTTTAGGGGATGGGGATATAGAATTTAATCTATCTTTAAAATACATACTTTTTCGACAAGTTAAATCCCACCGCAAACACGGTGGGATTTAGTATTAAATATTACTTTTCATATACCGGACTTTCAAGCCTTGCGGCAAAATCCGTCTCGGGAAGAGGTCTGTCGAAGTAGTAGCCCTGTATTATGTTACAGCCCATATCCTTAAGGCTGTCAACAATCTTCCTGTCTTCAACGCCCTCGCATACGGTAGTCATACTGAGCTCCTTTGCCATATGCAGAACGCTCTCCAGTACAACAAGTCCTCTTGAATCGTCCTTTGAGTCTGCGGCAAGCGATTTGTCCAGCTTAAGTATATCAAAGTCAAGGTCCTTAAGCAGAGCCAGCGAAGAATAGCCTGTACCGAAGTCATCCATCGATACCATAAGACCGTAGTTCTTAAGGTCGCATATCGCCTGCTTTATTGCGTTGAAATCATCCGTATAGGCAGTTTCGGTAAATTCCACTTCAAGATAGTGAGGAGATACTTCATACTCGTTTATAACGCTCATTATCTTTTCTGCAAGGTGCGGAAAACGCAGATGTATCTTCGAGAAGTTGACCGAAATGGGAACTACCCTCTTGCCCTCTCTCTGCCATTGCTTTATCATCCGGCAGGTATGCTCAAGCACGAACATATCAAGCTGCATTATCAGTCCCGTGCGCTCTGCTATCGGGATAAAGTCGCCGGGCGAAATTATCTCCCCGTTGTGACGCCATCTTATAAGCGCTTCTGCGCCGACCATTGTCCTTGTTTCAACACAGACCTTAGGCTGATAGTATACGATAAACTCGTTGTTGGCAAGAGCCTGAGGCATATCGTTTTCAAGTAAGGTCAGCCGCTGTTCACGGGCTATTGTGTCGATATCATAAAATACATAGTCGGTATCTTCTCTGCGCTTTGCTACATCCAGGCACATCTCGGCACGGGCGAGCATTGTGTTAATGTCGTCGGTGTCGTCGTTAAGCTCGACAATTCCGGCACGCAGAGCAATCTCATATACGACCTTTTCGTTGCTGTAGCTGAAATCAACCGGCAGCTTCATAAAATTCTTAAGATGCGTTTTAAGACGGCTCTTCTTAACAAGCAGACAGAAGTTGTCGCTGCCTGAACGGCTGCATATCTCGTCTTTATTCATCATTGAGTTTAATGTCTGGGCGTATTTTATGATTATTTCAGTGGTTGCCTGATATCCGAATATCGTATTGAGCGTGTTGCAGCCCTTGATATTTGCCCTGATAAGCGCATAATCGGTAAGTATGCCGTTTTCGATAACTTCCTCCATAAACGCTCTGAAGCCTTTGGAGTTAGGTATACCGCTGTCACGGTCAAGACGGCTCGACTGCTTTTCAAACTGTAAGTTTAATTTGCAGAAGCCCATTATCGTCAGCATACTTGTGATATAGCCGAACATCTGTTCGGTTTGTTCGTCAGCTTCGGCAAAATCTATATCCGTATAAAATTCACAGGCATAGTGACAGTTTTCCATTGTCCGTTCGTATGTCTTGTTATAAAGAGGGAAAATACCGGTATCCTTGTATATCATTGTTTCGCTGATTTTTCCGCCGCAGATCATTGTGCGGACAATACGGGATATATGCAGCATACCGGCGGCAGAAACAAACTCGGGAACATCGTTTAGCTCGACAAAGCCCTTTGTTGCAACGGTATCGAATACTTTTATCAGCTGCTGATTGATTTTTTCGATATCATATTCCAATTCTGCCACCCCCTAAAATTAGTTATCTGTAACTATTTTAGCACATTTTAGTTCATCCTGCAAGTGAAATCTGTTGAAAACAGCTCAATTTTTTACGATTTACAAAGAATTAAGTACAAATGCCCAAATAAATCCGTATAAGATGTGCAACTTCACCATAACCAAAGGGAAAAAGACCGATTTTACCACCGATTTTCACTCGTTTTTAATTTATTAAGTAAAAAATCGGATTTATGTTTACATCGCTTTGCTCGTAAAAACTTGTATTTTGTCGTTTTTTTGTACAAATTTTTTCGCTTATCGGAAATAAAAACAAAAAATTACACTTGAAAACCTACTAAAAATATGGTATTATAGTATTTAGACGGTGAGGAAAGTCAAAGTACCGACAAATATCATGAAAGGAGCAGAACATAATGAAGATTTCAACAAAAGGACGCTATGTGCTGAGGATGCTTATTGATCTTGCGGAGCATCAGGGAGACGGATATATACCGCTTAAGGAGATAGCACAGCGACAGAATATTTCAAAAAAATATCTCGAGCAGATCGTGCCTATGCTGAACAAGTCGGACATATTACGGACAAACCGTGGCTTTCAGGGCGGATACAGGCTTGCAAAATCGCCCGATATGTATACGGTCGGCTACATATTAAGACTGACGGAGGGATCGCTTGCGCCGGTTGCCTGCCTTGACAGCGGAACTGTCGAATGTGACAGAAGCGAGCGATGTGCAACGCTTGCTTTGTGGCAGGGCTTAAATAAGGTTATAAACGATTATCTTGACAGCGTTACTTTGCAGGACCTTATTGACAGGGATAAGGAAAATGCCGCCGATGATTATGTGATATAACTGATTATTCAATAAAACAAGAAGCCTGAGAAGATTCGTTCTTCTCAGGCTTGATCTTTGTTAATATGAATTTTACAGCTTTATATTCGCCGTATTGATTCTGTTTATAGCTCTCTTGAG